>DASTYT010000153.1 GCA_035764725.1 Candidatus Methylomirabilota bacterium
CAGCTGAAGGCGGTGTCGGCGTCGTTCCGGATGATCCTGCGCGAGGAGTCGGTGCTGGAGGTGTTCGACCCGACGCTGGTGGTGGCGGTGACCCTGGCCCTCTTCGGCATCCTGTTCGGGGCTCGCAACCTCGACTTCACCAAGCGGCAGACCGGGCTGATGACCGCGGTGGCGGTGGAGTCGGTGGTGAAGCTGGTGGCCTTTCTCGTAGTGGGCGTCTACGTGACCTGGGGCCTCTTCGGCGGGATCGGGGACCTCTTCGGCCGCGCCGCCGCGCACCCCGAGTGGTCGCGCCTCCTCACGCTCGATGGCCCCGGCACGGCTTCCTATTCACGGTGGACGGCCATGCTGGTGATCTCGATGGTTGCGGTGATGCTTCTGCCGCGGCAGTTCCACGTGCTCGTCGTGCAGAACGCGAGGGAGCGCGACGTCCACACCGTGTCCTGGTCCTTCCCCCTCTACCTCATGCTGATCAATCTTTTCGTGCTGCCCATCGCGCTCGCCGGCCTCGCGACCTTCCCGGAGGCGGGCGGGACCGCGGACAGCTTCATCCTGCGGCTACCCCTCTTCTTCGACAGCCAGCTCGCCTCGGTGATCGTCTTCCTCGGCGGTTTCTCCGCCGCCACCGCCATGATCGTGGTGGACTCCCTCGCGCTCTCGAAGATGATCACCAATGACGTGATCCTGCCCGCGCTGCTGCGCCGGCGGTCCATGGAAGATCTCTACTGGATCACCCTCTTCTACACGCGCCTGGCCATGCTGGGCGTGGTGGCGCTGGGCCTCCTGTGGGCGCGCATGGAGCGCGGCCAGCTCCTGCTCGTGGAGATGGGCCTCCTGTCCTTCGTGGCGGTGAGCCAGTGCGCGCCCGCCATCCTCGCCGGCCTCTACTGGAAGCGCGCGAACCGGCAGGGGGCCTTCGCGGGGATCTCCGCAGGGTTCGTCCTGTGGTTCTACACGCTGATCATCCCCGCGCTGGGCAAGGAAGGGGTCCTGCCGCCCTCGTTCCTCGCCGACGGCCCGTTCGGGCTCGGCATCTTCCGGCCCACCGCCTTCCTCGGTCTCGCCGGGATGGACCCGCTCGCCCACGGCGTGTTCTGGTCGCTCTTCCTCAACGCGGGTCTGCTCGTGCTCGTCTCGCTGTTCACCGAGCAGAAGGCGGACGATCGCGCCCAGGCCGCCGCCTTCGTGGGGGCCCGCGGCGAGGACAAGGCGGGCACGGGCGCGCCCGCCCTCCTGTCCCCGACGGAGATCGAGCGTCTCGTCCACCACTTCGTGGGCGAGGAGGAGGCGCGGGCGATCATCCGCGAGCTCTTCGGCGGCAAGGCCTCCGCCGAGCTGTCGGTGCCCGAGCTACTCGAGCTGCGCATTCGCTTCGAGCGGCTGCTCGCCGCGCCCCTGGGCTCCGCCGCCGCCCGCATCATCGTGGAGGACCGCTTCACGATCTCGAAGGACGAGGCGGAGCAGCTCGTGGCCTCCTTCCACCGCATGCAGGAGTCGCTGAAGGAGACGGAAGCGGAGGTGCGCCGGGGCGAGCGGCTGCTCGCCTCGGTGGTGCAGAGCGTGGACGACTGTATCTTCACCGCGGACGTGAACGGGCGCCTCGTCACCATGAACCCCGCGGGGCGCCGGCTCCTCGGTTACCGCGAGCGCGACTTCCCCGGCCGCACCGCCACCGACCTCCTCGACGCCGACGACCGCCGCCGGGTCGGGGCCGCGCTCGCGCGCGCGGTGGAGCAGGGCTCCGGCTGGAGCGGCCAGGTCACCGGCTGGACGCGGCGGGGCCAGGCCTTCCCCGCGCATCTGGCCGTGCGCTGCATCTTCGACGCCCGGGGCCAGCTCATGGGGACGGTGGGCGTGCTGCGCGACCTCAGCGAGCAGGTCGAAACGCAACGGCGGTTGATCCAGAGAGAGAAGCTGGCGTCGCTCGGCGAGATGGCGGCCGGCGTGGCGCACGAGATCCGCAACCCGCTCGGCGGCATCAAGATGGCCACAAACCTCTTGTCCTCGGGCGACCTCGACGGGCGGCCCCTGTCCCAGGAGATGGCGCGAGCCATCCTCGCGGGCATCGCCGAGATCGAAGGCATCATCAACAGCCTGCTCGACTACACGCGCGACACGCGGCTGGAGCGCGCGGAGTACGAGGTGCTGCGCATCCTCGATCCGGTGGTGGAGACCGCGGCGGCGGCCGGCCGCGCCAAGGGCGTCACCGTCGGCTACGGCCACGTCGAGCGCGACGCGGTCGCTCTCGTCGACGGCCAGAAGCTCCGCCAGGTGTTCGCCAACGTGCTCCAGAACGCGCTCGAGGCCATCGGCGCCGGCGCGGCGGGCGGCCGGGTGACGGTGGACCTGCGCGCGGACGGGGGGCGGGTGGTGGTCGAGGTCTCCGACACCGGCAGCGGCATCACGCCCGAGGACCGGGAGAAGATCTTCCTGCCGTTCTTCACCACCAAGCCCTCGGGCACCGGGCTCGGCATGTCCATCGTCAAGAAGATCGTCGATCTCCACGGCGGCGACATCAGCGTCGACAGCGCGCCCGGCCGCGGCACCCGCGTCCGCGTCGCGCTGCCCGCCGCGCCGGCCCCGCAGCCCGTGGTCACCGGAGGAGCGGCATGAAGCGAAAGATCCTGTTGGTCGAAGACGACGACGTTTTCCTGCGACCGCTGCACCGAGCGCTCGAGCTGGCCGGCTACGAGGTACTGCCGGTGTCCAGTGGGGAGGACGCCCTCGAGACCCTCAAGGCCGAGGACGTGGACATGGTGCTGACGGACCGCCGTCTGCCCGGCATGGACGGCGTGGAGCTTGTCCGGCGCATCCACGGCGAGCACACCGACCTCGCGGTGGTGGTGATGACCGCCTACGGCACCATCGAATCGGCGGTGGAGGCGATGCGGATGGGCGCCGAGGACTATCTCGTGAAGCCCTTCGAGATCGCCGAGCTGCTCCTCGTCATCCGGCGGGCCCTCGAGTTCCACGAGCTCAAGTCGGCGAGCCGGCTCACCCTCCGTCGAAACCAGGAGCGCTTCACCTTCAAGAATATCGTGGCGCGGAGCCCCCGGATGAAGGAGGTCTTCGAGCTGGTGCAGCCCCTCGTGGATCTCGAGACCACCGTGCTCATCCACGGCGAGACCGGGGTGGGGAAGGAGCTCCTCGCGCGGTCCATCCACTTCTCGGGAGCGCGGCGCGACCGGCCCTTCGTGGCGGTGAACTGCGCGGCCATTCCCGAGGAGCTGTTCGAATCCGAGCTGTTCGGGGCGCGGCGGGGCGCGTTCACGGGCGCCCACGAGCACCGCCGCGGCCACTTTCAGATGGCGCACGGGGGCACCCTGCTGCTGGACGAGATCGGGGAGATGCCGCTGCATCTGCAGTCCAAGCTCCTGCGAGCCATCGAGGAGAAGAAGGTGACGTCCGTCGGCTCGGACCGCCCGGTCGAGGTGGACGTTCGCTTCATCGCCACCACCAACAAGGATCTCCAGGCCGAAGCGGAGCGCGGCACGTTCCGGCGCGACCTCTACTATCGGCTCTCCGTGATGCCGGTGCTGATTCCGCCCCTGCGCGAGCGCCCCGAGGACGTGCCCGTGCTCGTCCAGCAATTTCTGGAAGCGGCGAGTCGCCGCTCGCGCAAGGGCGTGCGCGGCATCGCCCCCGAGAGCCTGCAGGCGCTCATGCGCTACCCCTGGCCGGGCAATGTGCGCGAGCTCGAGAACGTGATCGAGCGCGCGGTGATCGTGTCCAAGGACGAGGTGCTCACCGGCGTGGAGCGCTTCCTCTCGCCGAGCGGGGCCCATGCGCCCGTCGATCTGTCGCTGCCGTTCCGGGACGCCAAGGCCCGCGTGGTCGAGGAGTTCGAGCGCGCCTACGTGGCCGGGCTGCTGGACGCCCACGGGGGCAAGCTGACCGCGGCGGCGAAGCATGCGGACATGGATCCCAAGAACTTCTCGGACAAGATGGCGCGCTACGGCCTCCGGCGCGTGCCACCCACGGAGGGCGGCGAGTCGAGCCCGCGCCCGGCCTGAACGCGCTCCGGCCGAGGCGGGCCTTGCGGTGGCCCTTGCAGTCATCTGAGGTATGGTTTAGAAGATAGCCGCGCGACGACGCGACCACGTCCCACCCCACACGCGAGGTCTTCTCATGGCGAGCAAGAGCGCTGACACGGCCACCCCCATCACGGCCCTTCTGCGGGAGCGGCGGAAGTTTCCGCCCCCCAAGGCGTTCGCGAAGCAGGCCAATGCGCGGAGCGCCAGCGTCTATGCGCAGGCGGCGAAGAATCCCGTCCGGTTCTGGGAGGGCTGGGCGAAGCGGCTCGACTGGTTCACGCCGTGGAAGAAGACGCTCGAGTGGAAGGCGCCCAACGCCAAGTGGTTCATCGGCGGCAAGCTGAACGTCTCGTACAACTGCCTCGACCGACACATCACCACCGCGCGGCGCACCAAGGCCGCGCTGATCTGGGAAGGCGAGCCCGGCGACACGCGGACCCTGACCTACTGGGATCTCTATCGCGAGGTCAACCGCTTCGCCGCCGCCCTCAAGCAGCATGGGGTCAAGCGGGGCGATCGCGTGACGATCTACATGCCCATGGTGCCGGAGGCGGCGATCGCGATGCTCGCTTGCACCCGGATCGGCGCGCCCCACAGCGTGATCTTCGGCGGCTTTGCTCCCGATGCCGTGCGCGACCGCATCCACGACGCCGACTCCACCATCGTCATCACCGCCGACGGTGGCTATCGCCGCGGCTCGGTGGTGCCGCTCAAGCAGAACGTGGACACTGCCCTCAAAGAATGCCCGGATGTGCGCACGGTGGTCGTGCTCAAGCGCACCGGAGCGACGATCAACATGGAGACCGGCCGCGACATCTGGTGGTCGGACTTCGTCAAGGATGCGTCCGCTCACTGCCCGCCGGAGAAGATGGACGCGGAGGACATGCTCTACCTCCTCTACACCTCGGGCTCCACCGGCAAGCCCAAGGGCATCCAGCACACCACCGGCGGCTACCTCACCGGCGTTCTCGCGACCACCAACTGGGTGTTCGACCTCAAGGACACGGACGTCTACTGGTGCACCGCCGACATCGGTTGGGTCACCGGGCATTCCTACGTGGTGTACGGCCCTCTCGCCAACGGTGCCACCACCGTGATGTACGAGGGCACACCCGACTTTCCCGACAAGGACCGCTTCTGGCGCATCATAGAGCGCCACGGCATCACGATCTGCTACACCGCACCCACCGCGATCCGCACCTTCATGCGCTGGGGCGAGGAGTATCCGAACCGCTGCGATCTCTCATCGCTGCGCCTCCTCGGCTCGGTGGGCGAGCCGATCAATCCCGAGGCGTGGGTCTGGTACTGGAAGGTGATCGGTGGTGGCCGCTGCCCCGTGGTCGACACCTGGTGGCAGACCGAGACCGGGCACATCTTGATCACGCCACTGCCGGGCCTCACCACGCTCAAGCCGGGCTCGGCGACGAAGCCCTTCCCCGGCATCGAGGCCAAGGTGGTCAACGACAAGGGCGAGCCCGCCAAGGCGGGCTACCTGGTGCTCACCAAGCCGTGGCCGGGCATGCTGCGCGGCATCTACCGTGACCCGCAGCGCTTCGTGGCCCAGTACTGGAGCCGCTACCCAAACATCTACTTCACCGGCGATGGCGCCAAGATGGACGAGGACGGGTTCTTCTGGCTGCTGGGCCGGGTCGACGACGTCATGAACGTCTCCGGCCACCGCGTCTCCACCATGGAGGTGGAGTCCGCGCTGGTCGACCACGCCAAGGTCGCCGAGGCGGCGGTGATCGGCCGCCCGCATGAGATCAAAGGCCAGGCCATCGCGGCATTCGTCACGATCAAGGACGGCACCCAGGGCACGAAGGAGCTGATGGAGGAGATCAAGGCCCACGTGGTGAAGAAGATCGGCGCCCTCGCGCGACCGGACGATCTCATCTTCGCCTCCGATCTGCCCAAGACGCGATCGGGGAAGATCATGCGGCGGCTCCTGCGGGACATCGCCGAGGGCAAGGCGCTGGGTGACACCACCACGCTGGCCGACCCCAGCGTGGTGGCGCGGCTGAAGGATCAGTACGGCGAGGAGGAGTAGCGCGCGGCCGGCGCCGCCTCAGAAGAAGACGAGGGTCACGAGCACGAAGAGCGGAATCAGCACGGCTCCGCTGTAGAGCAGGTAGCCGAGGAAGCTCGGCATCTTGACGCCGGCTTCCTCGGCGATCGCCTTCACCATGAAGTTGGGCGCATTGCCGATGTAGGTGTTGGCCCCCATGGCCACTGCCCCCACGCTGATCGCGGCGAGCAGCGATGCGGGCACGCCGACCACCTCGCGGGCCAGCCCCAGCCCCTGCGCGAGGGCCAGGAACGTCACGTAGGTGGGCGCGTTGTCGAGGAACGACGACAGCAGACCCGTCGCCCAGAAGAACTGCCACGGCTCGCGCACCCCCAGCTCGCCGCCCCGTGTCCGCAGCAGCTCGATCGCCGGCAGCATCGTGAGGAAGATCCCGGCGAACAGGACGGCCACCTCCACCATGGGGTCGATGGTGAAGCGGTTGGCTCGGCGCACCGCGCCCGGCGTCTCCCAGAGGGAGAGTGCGGCCAGTGCCACGATCGCGACCTCGCGCAGCGGCGCATGCAGGAGCACGACCGCGGCCACGACGCCGAGCAGCCAGACGGCATTGAGCGTCCCCCGCACCCGCAGCGGCTCGATCTGCACGCGGTCCCGACGTAGCGCCTCGACGGACTCCCGGGCGTAGGCCATCGAATCCCAGAGGACGTAGACGACGAGGAGCGCCCCGACCATGAGCAGCCAGTGCGGCCAGAGGCGCAACGTCCACGTGAAGGGCACGCCGACGAGATAGCCGAGGAAGAGTGGGGGATCGCCCAGCGGCGTGAGCATGCCGCCCACGTTGGACACCAGAAAGATGAAGAAGACCACCGTGTGCACGGTGTGGCGGCGCTCCCGGTTTGTCTGGAGCAGTGGACGGATCAGCAGCATGGACGCGCCGGTGGTGCCCACGAGTGAGGCCAGCAGGGCGCCGCCCGCGAGGAAGGTCGCGTTCACGGCGGGGGTCGCCACAAGGTCGCCGCGCAACAGCACCCCGCCGGAGATCACGTAGAGCCCGGCAAGCAGGACGATGAAGGACACATAGTCCTCCGCCACATGGAGGAGGGCCGACGGTTGGCGGACCAGATAGAGGGCCAGTACCGGCAGCCCGAGCATCGCCGAGAGCAGGAGCTTGTTCCGGTTGTGCTCCCACCAGCCCGGAACCCAGAGGGGCAGCACCGCGATCGCCAGGAGCATGGCGACGAAGGGTAGCACCGTGTAGACGGGCAGGCCGATCGCGGGGTCGGTCACCGAGCCGTCATTCTAGCCGGAGGGGGTGCCGGTACCAAGACGGCAGGGTATCGACACCGGACTCGCGGACCCCATCGACTTATCGGGGCCAGCAAATCCGATGAGTTACCAGTTTGCCTCTGCTGGCATCGACCGTGCTGTGGGCCGTGGATCCGCCTGCGCGGATCGAGTCCCACAACTCAACGGGGAGGTTCGCATGGCCATAGCGGGCAAGGCGGCCTACGTCGCACCCGGCGAGCGGCTGGTGACCGTAGCAGAGGAACGCCGGGTCATCGTCGCATCGTCGGTGGGCACGGTCTTCGAGTGGTACGACTTCTACCTCTACGCGATCCTGGCCCCCTTCTTCGCCGCGCTGTTCTTCCCGCCCGGCAACGCCACCGCGGCGCTGCTGGGCGCGTTCGGCGCCTACGCGGCGGGCTTCCTGGTGCGCCCCTTCGGCGCACTGATCTTCGGCCGCATCGGCGACTTGGTCGGCCGCAAATACACCTTCCTCGTGACCATCGTCGTCATGGGAGTCTCGACCGTCCTCACGGGCTTCCTGCCGACCTACGCCACCATCGGCTTCGCCGCCCCCCTCATCCTCGTCCTCCTGCGCCTCGCCCAGGGCCTGGCGCTCGGCGGCGAGTACGGCGGGGCCGCCACCTACGTGGCCGAGCACGCGCCGGACACCAAGCGCGGCTATGCCACCGCGTGGATCCAGACCACGGCCACGCTCGGTATGTTCATGGCGCTCATCGTCATCGGCCTCTGCCGCGCCAGCATGGAAGGGACCTCGTTCCTTTCCTGGGGCTGGCGGATTCCCTTCTGGTTCTCCATCCCGCTGCTCCTGATCTCGATTTATATCCGACTCAAGCTGAACGAGTCGCCGATCTTCCAGCGCATGAAGTCGCAGGGCAAGGGCTCGAAGGCTCCGCTGGTCGACAGCTTCCTCAAGTACCCCAATAACAAGTACGTGTTCCTGGCCCTCTTCGGCGCCACCGCGGGGCAGGGCGTGGTGTGGTACACGGGCCAGTTCTACGCGCTGTTCTTCCTGTTGATCTATCTCAAGCTCGACTACATCCCGACCTACACCCTGATCGGGCTGTCGCTGGCCATCGGCACGCCGTTCTTCCTGGTCTTCGGCGCCCTGTCCGACCGGATCGGGCGGAAGAAGATCATCCTCGCCGGCTGCATCATCGCCGCCGTGACGTACTTCCCGCTGTTCAAGGGCTTGACCCATTACATCAACCCGGCGCTGGAGAAGTATCAGCAGACGGTGCCGATCAAGGTGGCGGCCAGCGACTGCAACTTCCACATCTTCATTGGCCCCTGGTCGAACCAGACCCCGTGTGACAAGGCCAAGGACTTCCTGGGCAAGCAGGGGCTGTCCTTCCAGTCCGTGCCCGCCGTGCCCGGCGAGGCCGTGGTCACGACCATCGGGACCACGGAGATCAAGGGCTGGGATCAGGCCAAGTTCGCGGCCGCGCTCAAGGAGACGGGGTTTCCGCCCAAAGCCGACCCGGCCCAGGTCAACTGGGTGATGGCCGAGCTGCTGCTGGTGATCATGGTCATCTACGTGACCATGGTCTATGGGCCCATCGCTGCCTTCCTGGTCGAACTGTTCCCTACCCGGATCCGCTACACGTCCATGTCGCTGCCCTATCACATTGGCAATGGCTGGTTCGGCGGCATGCTCCCGCTCCTGGCCACCGCCATGGTCGCCGCGGCGGGCGACATCTACTACGGGCTCTGGTACCCGATCGTCGTGGCACTCATGACCTTCGTCATCGGGCTCATCTTCGTGCGCGAGACCAAGGACAACCGGATCCACGACGAGCACTAGCGCGATGATTCTGACCAGGGACCGGCGTCAAGGAGCCCTGGCGCCGGTCCCCAGACCGTCATTTTGGACCCGGTGCCACGCATGAGTGCGTGGCATACTCCCCCCGTGCCACGCTCCCGTATGCCCGCGCGCCGACTTGCCACGGTTGTGCTGTTGCTGGTGTCTCTCGACTTCGGCAATCCCTTCGTCGGCGGCGCGTTCACCTTCGAGTCCTCGGCGGACGGGCTACAGTGCCGCCGGGAATCCGGCGACCGGCAGATCCCCTCGGCGCAGGCCCCTCAGCCGGTGCGGCTGGAGACCTCCGCCTCCCCTGCGTGGGTGTCGGAATCCCGATCGCGGACCCGGCATGCGCCGGCGCGCCTGACTGTGACCTCGGGATCCGTTCGCGCGCGCTCGGACCTCCCCGCCGCCTCCGAAGAACACTAGTCCCCGCTCCCGCGGTTCCTGGCGACCGCTGCCCCCGGACTCTGTCCGTCTGGCGGCGACTGCGCGCACACATCAACCCAAGGGAGGGCGCATGGCGGACCTTACTGATCGGCAGAAGGAGGCATACTGGCGGTACAACGTCCGGCTGACCACGATCCTGCTCGTGATCTGGTTCGTGGTGACGTACATCATCTCGGGCCTCATGGCGGGCTGGTTCAACCAGTTCACCATCCTCGGCTTTCCCCTGGGCTACTACATGGCGGCGCAGGGCTCGCTGGCGATCTTCGTCATCGAGATCGCCGTCTACGCCAAGCTCATGAATGCCAAGGATGAGCAGTACGGCATCCAGGAGGAGGCCTAGCCCATGAGCCTGGACAAGCTCTTCGGCATCTACACGATCTCCTTCCTCGCCGTGACGATTCTCATCGGCATCGGTGAGATCTTCTTCGGGCTGCCAAATCGGTGGATCGGCTGGATCTTCATGGCCCTGTCGCTCGCCATCTACGTGTTCATCGGTATCGTCACCCGCACGTCCAACCCCGATCAGTACTACGTGGCCGGCCGCGGCGTGCCCGCCTTCTACAACGGCATGGCCACCGGCTCGGACTGGATGTCGGCCGCGTCGTTCATCTCCATGGGCGGGGCGCTCTCCGCGCAGGGCTTCGCCGGGCTCGCTTACGTGATGGGCTGGACCGGCGGATATCTCCTCCTCGCCGTCTTCCTCGGCCCCTACCTCCGGCAGTTCGGCGCCTACACCATTCCCGACTTCCTCGGCGCCCGCTACGGCGGCAACGCCGCGCGCGTCATCGGTGTGATCGCGGCCATCGCCTGCTCGTTCACCTACCTCATTGCCCAGGTGACCGGGGTCGGCCTGATCGTCTCTCGCTTCATCGGCCTGGACTTCAACGTGGGCGTGTTCGTCGGGCTGCTGGGCGTGCTCTTCTGCTCGGTGCTGGGCGGGATGCGCTCCGTCACCTGGACGCAGGTCGCGCAGTACATCATCCTGATCATCTCGTACCTGGTGCCGGTGGTGTACCTCTCGTGGCAGGTATTCTCGATCCCCATCCCGGAGCTCACCTACGGCCAGCTCCTGCAGCGCAACAACTCCAGCGCGATCCAGATCACGCGGGACGCCAAGGAGAAGGAGACGCGGGCACTCTGGAAGAAGGACGCGGACGAGGCCTCCGAGAAGCTGAAGGACCCCGCGCTGTCCGAGGCCGACCGGGCCAAGCTCACCGCGGCGCGCACGACCGCGCTCGCCCAGGCGAGGCCGCCGGCGCCCGGCGAGGACGCGAAGTTCGGCTACTACCTGACCGTGCCCAGCGGAGTGGGCATGTGGAACTTCCTGGCTCTCACGTTCTGCCTCATGGTGGGGACGGCGGGCCTGCCCCACATCCTCACGCGGTACTACACCACGCCCTCGGTGCGGCAGGCGCGCACCTCGGTGGCGTGGTCATTGTTCTTCATCTTCCTCCTCTACTTCACCGCACCCGCCTACGCGGCGTTCGCCCGGTTCGCCATCTATGCCAAGCTGGTGGGCAGTAAGGTGGCTGAGCTGCCGCGCTGGGTCACGCTCTGGAAGCCTGCCGGCCTCTTCGACGTGATCGACAAGAACGGGGACGGCGTCATCCAGTGGGCGGACTTCGTGGTCAAGAGCACCGACTTCGTGGTGCTCGCCACCCCCGAGATTGCGGGGCTGCCCTTCGTCATCACCGGCCTAGTCATGGCAGGCGGGCTCGCTGCGGCACTCAGCACGGCGGACGGCCTCCTGCTCACCATCGCCAACGCCATCTCGCACGACCTCTACTACAACGTGATCGATCCCAGCGCCTCCCTGGCCAAGCGCCTCACCATTACCAAGGTGCTCCTCATCGTGACCGCGCTGGTCTCCGCCTGGGTGGCCACGTTCCGGCTCTCCCTCATCGTGGAGTTGGTGGCGTGGGCCTTCAGCCTCGCGGGCGCCTCGTTCTTCCCCGCGCTCGTCATGGGTATCTGGTGGAAGCGGGCCAACAAGGCGGGCGCCGTGGTGGGAATGATCGTGGGTCTCGGGGTCACGACCTTCTACATGATCGGGAGCCGATTCTACGGCCTCCAGTGGTTCGGCACCCTCACCATCGCCTCGGCGATCTTCGGGCTGCCGGCCGGCTTCCTCACCATCTGGATCGTCTCGCTCCTCACCGCGCCGCCGCCCAAGACCGTTCAGGACCTCGTGGTGTCGGTGCGGTACCCCAAGTCCGGACAGGCCACCGCGCGCTCCGCGCAGGGCATCGGACTCGGGCAGCATTGACCAACGCGTGATAGGCGGGGGCGGGGTGGAATCGCACCTCGTCCCCGCCGGGGCTGTCTCATGAACGAGCTGCTGTACCGTTTGGGCGTGCTCGTCTGGTTCGTCGCCTACATGGCGACGATCTACCTCGTGCTCCACATCCTCGTGGCGCGGTGGAGCCGCGCTCCAGACAGCCGCCTCTTATGGTTCTTCGGGGTGGTCACCGGGCCCCTGGTCGCGCCGATCCGGCGCGTCCTGCCGCCGGGGACCTCCCCGGCGCGCGTCCGCTGGGTGGCGATGGCGGCGTACGCGGGGCTCTGGGTGGGCATGCGGCTGCTGCTCGGGCAAATGAGCTTCTAGCGGGCTAGTCTAGGCGTATGCTCGCGCTGGCCGGCATCAACGCGCTCGGGCTGGCTCTCTTCTTGGCCCTCTACGTCGCCGCGGCCCTCCGGTGGCTCTCGCAGGGCGCCTTTCTCGCCGGAGTGGTCGTGTTACTGGGCGGCGTCACCGCTCTCTGGGTGCACGTGGAGGACCGTGGCGCTCGCGCCCGCAGCGTCCTGGAGCGGATCGGGCGTGCGGCTGTCGCCCTCGTCGTCGTCGTCGCCCTCGGGCCTATCGCGGTACTCACGCCGCTCTTCGCGCTCGACGCCCAGCTGCCGGCGGAGGCGGCCGTGGACCACGTCATCAGCCGGACCATGGTGCTTCTCCTCGTGTCGCTCGGCCTCGTGGTCGCCTGCAATCTCGGCGGTGCAATCGCGCAGACGGTGCGCGCGATCCGCGTGCGTATCATGCGGCGCCGCTCCGGCGTCCCATGACGGCCGCGCCGACGGGGGGCGGCGATTCGGCGCTGCTCGGCCGTCGAGCCCGCGACCTGGCGCGGCGCCCGGTGGTCTCCTGCGGGCCCGATGTGCCGGTATCCGAGGCTTCGCGTCTCATGTCTCGTCAGGGGGTCGGCTCGGTCGTGGTTACCGATGCCGGTGCGCCCGTGGGCATCGTCACCGATCGGGATCTCCGGAATCGCGTGCTCGCGGCTGGACTCCCCGAGACGACCACCGTGCGCACGATCATGTCGGCTCCCCTTCGCGTCGTCGCGGCGAGCAGCCTCGGGCTCGAGGCGCTGCTCGAGATGACCCGGCACGGCATCCATCACCTGGGCGTGGTCGAGGACGGACGCCTGCTCGGCATGATTTCGAGCCACGATTTCCTGAGCCTCCAGTCGGTGCATCCGGTAGGCCTCGCCCGCGACATCGAGCGCGTCACCAGGCTCGACGAGCTGACGCAGTCGGCGTCGCGCATGGTCGACGTCATCCGGGGGCTGGCCGACTCCGGCGCCGGCGCCGTCGAGATCGGCCGGGTCGTGGCGGAGCTGAACGACCGCATCGTGCGCCGGCTCCTTGCCCTCGTCGAGGAGTCGCTCGCCGTAGGATCGGGGCAGCGCCCGCCCGCGCCCTATTCTTGGCTGGCGGCGGGCAGCGAGGGCCGCCGTGAGCAGACGCTCAAGACGGATCAGGACAACGGGCTCGTCTACGCGGATCCGGACCCCGGGGATGCGGCCCCCTGCGAGGCGTACTTCGGGCGGCTGGGAGCCGCTGCGGCTGAGGGGCTCAGCCGGCTAGGTTATCCCCCGTGTCCCGGCGGGTTCATGGCCTCCAACCCGCGCTGGTGCCGGCCCCTGTCCGCGTGGCGGGCCGAGGTCGACTCGTGGCTCGAGGCCGCGGACCCGCAGCGGCTCCTCTTCGCGTCGGTGTTCTGCGACATGCGGCCGGTGGCTGGGGACGAGCGTCCCGGCCTGACCCTCTGGCAGTCGATCTGCGAGCGGGCGCCGCACTCCCCGCTGTTCCTCCGCTTCATGGCGCTCAGCGCCCTCGAGCGCGCGCCGGCGCTCGACCTGCTCGGTCGCCTCGCCGTACCCCGCCGGGGGCCGCATCGCGGCACGCTCGACCTCAAAGCTTCGGCATTGCTCCCTGTCAGCCAAGCCATGCGGGTGTACGCGCTCTCGCTCGGCATCCCCGAGACCAACACGATGGACCGGCTCCGGGCGAGCGAGGAGCGCGGCGCGCTGCCCGCCGTCGAGAGCCGTGATGTCCGGGAGGCCTACGCGGTGGTGGCGCGCCTTCGGCTGCGGCATCAGCTCGACAGTCTGGCCGCGGGACGAGCACCCGACAACCGCATCGACCCGGGGACCCTGGCTCGGACCGACCGAGCCCTGCTCAAGGAAGCGTTCAAGGCCATCGCTTGGCTTCAGCGGTTGCTCGAGGACCGCTTCCAGACAAACCTCGTGAGCTAGGCGTCGATGCCGCGCCGACGGTTCGAGCGGAGGCTAGTCACCGGGGTGCTGGCGCTCTTCGTCCCGCCCGCAGGGCTGGCCGTCGCCGCCGTGCTGGCCCTCCGCCAACACGGGGCGCTCGCCGACCCGGCGACCTTGGCCACCGTGCTGGTGATCGGCTCGCTCGCGTTGACGGCCTATCTGGCGCTCGCGGCGATGGCTCTCGGCCGCGTGCTCGGCCGTTCACTCCGCACGGTCGCGCACAGCGTCGAACTCATGGCCACCGTGAACCCCGATCACCGGATCGAGCTTCACACCGGCGACGAGATCGAGGACCTTGCGGAAGACGTCAATCGGCTCGCCGACCGTTGGGGCGCGGCGCGGCGAGCCCTCGGGGAAGAAGCGGCCCGGGCGAGCCGCTCGCTGGCGGCTGAGCGCGCCCGGCTGGCCGCGATGCTGGAACATCTCGACGAGGGCGTACTCGTGGTGACAGGCCAGGGGACGATCGCCCTTGCCAACCGCCCGGCCGTTGAGCTCCTCGGCGGCGCCGGGCCGCTGCTGGGGCGCAGCGTGCTGGAGCTCATGCCCGGGGAGCCTCTCACCACCTGCCTGGCCCGGGTGCGTGAGGGCCAGCCCGTGCGCGTATGGACATCGCTTCGGGGCCCGGAGGGCCCCTTCGAGGCCCGCATCAGCTCGCTGGCGCCGGACGCTCGCGGAGTCGACGGACTCATCCTGGCGCTGCGCGGGGCTGACGGGGCTCGTTCCCGCCGGCGCCTCCTCAAGGGCATGGGACTGGTATCTGGCGAGGCGATCGCCGAGCCGCGCCCCGAACGGTCGCTGCTCTACGACTTCTCCTATTTCGAGGCCGTATCCCGGACGCTCGACGCCGCTCTCCATGGTCGCCGGCTCGCCGAGACCACGTTCGGGGTGCTCGACACCGAGACCACGGGACTCGACCCGCGCGCCGGCCACCGCGTGGTGTCGGTGGCGGTGGTGCTCCTCGACCGAGGCCGCGTACGCGCCCAGGAATCCTTCGACGCTCTGGTGAATCCGGGCCGGCCCATTCCTGCCGCGAGCCAGCGCTTCCACGGCATCACGGACGCGATGGTCGCGAACGCACCGCCCATCGGGGAAGTGCTGAGCGCCGTCGGTCGCTTCCTCGCCGATGCCCCCCTCGCGGGCCACGAGATAGCCTTCGATCTGGAGTTCCTGGACGCGGAGGCGGGCCGCGCTGGGCTCCCTCGGCTTGGCGAGGGTCGGCCGATCCTGGACACCCGGCTGATCTCCTGTCTCATTCACGGTCCCGACATCCCGCACACGCTGGAAGCCGTCGCCGAGCGACTCGGCGTCACGATTCAGGCTCGCCACTCCGCGTTGGGCGATGCGCTAGCGACGGCTGAGATTCTTGCCCGCTTCATTGAGCTCGCCGGCCGCCGGGGCATCGTGACCCTCGGCGACCTTCTCGACGCGGTCAGAAGGGGCCGACCACTTCAGTAGGCAGCGCACGGCCCGTCCCAAGAACCCGGAAATTGGCAGTTTCAAGGGCTTTCTCCCCCAGGTGGGGAGGAATTTCGCCCGCCTGAATCCTTTTCGCCCCGACGTGAATCTTGAATATCAAGAGTTTGCGCGGTGCCGGGCCCCCGGGGGGGCGGGCACAGGGTTTGCAATCTGTTCTCCCCAACGCGGGAGCGGGTTAGCAACCCGGCGCCCTAGGAGGATAGAGCGATGGAAGAGATCAGAAAGAAGCTCGAACACGAGCTGTCGCATACGGTGCACCGCATCCGCCAGATGGGCGGCGCGGTGGTCATGGAGGAGTTTGCGGGGGCGCTTGGCGACAACTCGCCCTTCGCCGACGAAGTCGATCTGATCCAGGTGAACGAGAACCGCGAGATGAGCTTCGCCACGCGCAGCATGCTGGTGGAACGCGCGAACAAGCTGGCCGAGGCCCTCGAGCGCCTGCGCGGGGGTGAGTACGGGATCTGCCAGGAGTGCGAGGAGACCATCGCGCCCGCCCGGCTCCGGGCCATGCCGGAGGTCACCACCTGCGTGCGCTGCCAGGACCGCCTGGAGCGGATGAAGCGGCTTCAGCCGGTCGGCGCGTCCAAGGGCAACGAGGCCGAAGAGGAGTAGCTCGGCCCGAACGACTCCCGCATCAGCCGGCCCGACCAGAGCGCGCGAGGCAGGCGCGGAGCAGGTCGGGCCGGCCGGTGATGATGCCGTCCACGGTCCACCCGACGAGCCGCTCCATGAGGGCCGGCTCGTTCACTGTCCAGACATGGCAGGCGCGGCCCGCCGTCCGAATGGCCGCCGCGTCGTCCTCGCCCAGGATCGCCACCGAGGCGCAGACCGCGTCCAGTCCCGGGGTCAGGTCCGCCGCGCGATCGAGCGGCCGGTGACCGACCCGCAGGCCCAGCCGGACTTCTCGTGACAGGGCGCGCATGATCCCCAGCGCCGCCCGATCGAAGCACTGCACGAGGGCGGCGTCGAGGACGTCGTACACCTCCAGGAGCCCGACCACGCGCTCCTCGATGCCCGGATAGAGGGCGGAGCCGCCGCGCAGCTCGATCCAGAAGCGCGTCCGGCCGCGGAACCGCTCGAGCACCTCCTGGAGCGTCTGCAGGCGCTGGCCCGCGAACGTGGCGCCGAACCATCCTCCGGCGTCGAGCCGCTTGAGCTCGCGAACGGTATGCGCGCGCACCGGACCGGCGCCGCTGGTGCTGCGCTCGAGCGTGAAGTCATGGATCACCACGGGCTGGTCGTCCGCCGAGAGGTGCACGCTGATCGCGAGGGCGTCGGCGCCCAGCACGAGCGCCCGCTCCAGGGCGGCGATCGTGTGTTCCGGCGCTTCCGCGGACGCGCCGCGGTCGGCGATGACGAGGGGCGGGGGAGGGAGCGGCATTGGCGGCCTCAGGGCCTCCGTGGCACTATCGTGGCGTGCACACGCCCCTTCTCGACGTATTCCGCCCGGCGGTGTGGCTCAGCGCGCGGCTTTACTTCCGCATCCGCTTCGAAGGTGTCGCCAACATTCCCAAGCACGGCCCGCTCCTCATCACACCCAATCACGTGACGTTCGCCGATCCGCCGCTCGTGAGCATTCCCATCCGGCGGCCCGTCCACTACATGGCCTGGGACCGGCTCTTCGAGATCCGCGGCCTTGCCTGGCTCATCCGCCGGCTCCGCGCCTTCCCCGTCGACATCGAGTCGTCCGATCCCAAGGCCACGCGGGCGGCGGTGCGGCTGCTGGATGCGGGGCAGGTGGTGATGATCTTCCCCGAGGCGGGCCGCAGTCTCGACGGCCGGCTCCAGCGATTCAAGCTCGGCGCCTTCCGCCTGGCCTGCGCGCGAGGTGTGCCGGTGCTGCCCGTCACCATCCTCGGCGGGCACGAGTCCTGGCCGCCGGGCCGCGCCCTGCCGCGTCCCGGCCGGCTCACCATCGTCTACCATCCTGTCGCCGCGCCGCCTGCAAACGGCGGCGACTTGCGCCACGCGGCGCGACAACTCGCCGACCGCGTGCGCGAGGCGGTCGCCTCGCGGCTCCCGTCGAGCCTGATCCCGCCCGCTGCCGCCGACGGACGGGGCTGAGCGGGCGTGAGCGGCGGTGCCACCCGGCGCTGGCACTACCGTCGGGTCGTCGTGATGGAGCGCATGCTGACGGGCGACCTGCCGCTGCCGCCGGCCCGGCTCCCGGTGCGCGTGGCGCCTCTTGCGACCGACGAGCTCTCGAGCTTGGCGCTTCTGCGCCCCGAGCTCACGAACGACACATTTCGCCAGCGCCTTGCTCGGGGGCATCGATGCTTCGCCGCCTGGCACGAGGGCCGCATCGTGCACGCCGGCTGGGCCGCCCCGCGCGCGGCCTGGATCGAGTTCCTGGACTACGCCCTTCCGTTGGCCGAGGGGGAGGTGTATCAGTACGATTCCTACACGGCGCCGGCGGCGCGCGGGATGGGCGTGGCCGCGCTCCGGGTGGCCTGGATGGCCCGCCACTACCAAGGGGAAGGGGCGAAGCGCCTCATCGCGGTCGTCTGGCCGGGAAGCCCTGGCGCGTTCCGGCCGCTCGAGAAGGCCGGGTACCGGCGGCGGGGCAGCATCCACGTCCTGCGCCTGGGTCCCTGGCGCCGAGTCCTTCACACCCGCAGCCGCTCGCGCCAGTAGCCCGTCGCGGTCGCGAGCTGCGTCAGGGCGAGCAAGGCGGTGAGGGTGAGGCGGCGACTTCCCCGGGCGCGCGTGAGCGGAAACGTGATCAGGTTCGTGTAGAAGGTTGCCGGCTTGCCCGCGCCCCGGCTGCCAACCCGCCGGCGATGGAAGCGCTGCGCGCCGCGGCCGTAGTTGACGTGCTGTCGCCAGAAGGTCCGCAGCGTGAGGTGATGCGCGTGGCGCACGACCGCGCGCGCCGCATAGACCAGGCGTCCGCCCGATCGGACCCAGCGGTAGCAGAGCTCACGGTCCTCGCCGGCGGCGAGGGGGAAGCTCGTGTCGAAGCCCCCGCGCGCGCGGAAGAGCGCTGCCGGGGCGGCGAGATTGTTGGAGGCGAAGAAGCCCTCGTCGCTGTCGCGGCCGGCCTGCCACTCGTAGAGATAGTCGATCAGGAGCTGGGTGGCGGAGGAGTACGGGTTGTCCGCGAGCGCGTTCACCGTGTACCCCCCGATGAGCTGGTCCGCGCCCGCCGCTGCGTGCTCGGCGAGCCCGCGCAGCCAGTCCGCGTCGGGCGCGCAGTCGTCGTCGGTGAAGGCGAGGTACTCGCCGCGCGCCCGCGCCGCACCGGCATTGCGCGCGACGGCGGGTCCCGCGTGCGGCTGGGCGTGCAGCGTCACATCGAGCCCCGCCGGCCTCCCGTCGAGGCTCGCGCCGCCGCCGTCGTCCACCACGATGACCTCGAAGCGATCGCGCGGATAGTCGAGCGCCGCCAGCGCGCGGAGGCACGCCGCGAGGCGGTGGGGCCGCCGATACGTCGGCACGATCACGGAGAAGGCGGGGGCTGCGGTCACGGCTTCACCGCGCGCGCGGCCACGAAGGCGCCGGTCACGTAGCGGGTCGGCGCCGCCTCGAGGCGCTCGACCGCGGTGAGCAGAGCGCCGATGGCCGCGGGCAAGCGCGGGCCGCCGACGCGCGCGGCCAGCCGCATCGCCGCGGACGAGTGGTTCTCCAGCCCGTGCAGGATCGCCGTGGTGTCGGTGACGCGAAAGCCGACCCGCGTCAGGGTCGCCACCAGCGCATCCCGGGACAGGGTGTGGCCCAGGACATAGGGATCGGGACGGAGGCGACGCTTGAGCAGTCCGGCCAGGTAGGACAGGCTGCGTGGGTTGTCGAGCGTGATCAGGAGGACCCCGCCCGGCGTGAGCACGCGATGCAGCTCGGCGAGCGCCGCGGGGATTCCCGCCGCCTCGGCGAAGTGGTCGAGCGTGGAGTTCGAGACGATCACGTCGAAGGCCGCCGCCCGAAACGGGAGGGCGAGCACGTCGGCCGCGAGCGGGGCCGCCGGCGCGCCCGCCTCGGCGGCGCGGATCCGGGCCCGGCGCGCGATGAGCGGGGAGATGTCGATCCCGGCGCGGAGGCCGCCCCGCGGGAGGTCGAACAGAAACTGGTCCGGCCCGTGCGCTTCCTCGAAGAGGTCGGTCTTGAGCAGACGCCGGCCCGCGAGATCCGGACACCAGCGGGCGATCAGGCGCAGATGCGCGTCACGCTTGATGCGGCCGATCGTCGCGTCGTGGTAGTAGTGACCGGTCAGCCGATCGGAGATCCCGTCCCAGTATGCGGGGCCCGAGCCGTCGGCGCTCACGGGCTCAGGATGCGGGTCGCCGGCCCCACAGGTCAACCGTTCCGTGGCGCGCGCCTTGCCCGTGGCCGCGCGGACCGCTAGAGTACCGCCGTGATGGAGTCCACGCTCACGGGATGGCGCCGCCACGCGGCGGTCGCCTTCATCGTGGTCTGGCTCGCGGTGCAGATCGCCGTGCCGCTCGCCCAGAAGCTCGATCTGGGCGCCCCGAGCTCCCCCTATCGCTACGCACGGTACAGCTGGGCGATGTTCTCCCGGCTGGTGCCGCGCTACGAAGTGCGCCTGTACCGGACGCGGGCCGGCGGCGCTCCCGAGGCGATCCCGGACATCGACCGCTGGATGCACGGGTATCGCTCGCCCGAGCCGATGCCGATGTCCGCGATCTACACCTCGGAGGGCGAGGTGCTCGAGCGCTTCTCCGGGCTCGTCACGGCCATCGCGCACGAGCACCGCGACGGCTACACGTACGTCGCCGCGATCCGGTGGACGGCGAATCGTCCGTCGGGCGCGGCCACCGTGGAGGTCCGGGCCGATGCCACGCGGTGAGGGCGGCTGGCTCGATCCCGTCCCCGCGTACCGCCTGGCGACCCTGCGCGCATGCCTGGCCGTGGTCACCCTCGTGTTCCACGTGCCCAAGTTCAACGGCTTGCTCGACGCGTACACGCGCTCCGCGTTCCACGTCGCGCCCGCATTCGCGTGGATCCCGACGCCATCGCGCGGGGCCGGCATCGCCCTCATGGTGCTCCAGCACGCGGCGGCATGGTGCCTGCTCCTCGGGTGGGCGCCGCGCGTGGCGGGGTGGCTCCTGGCCGGAGCGGGCGCGTACATCATGGCGCTCGATCCCGAGTACTATTCGCACAACGCGCACTTCCACCTCACGCTCCTGGCGCTGATCGGGTGCGCCTCGGACCGGATCTCGCTCCGCCGCCTCATCCTGGACGGGGACGACGACGCGCGCACCCCTGGCTGGCCGGAGCGGCTGATTCGCGCGCAGCTCGCCATCGTGTTCTTCTACGCGGCGCTGGACAAGGTGCTGAGCCCGGGCTGGGGTCTCACCGGCGCCGTGCTCACCGGGCCCGGCTTCGCGCCGCACGCGCCGGGCCTGGCCGCACTCCAACAGCTCAACCAGACGGTACTGGGCGCGATTCCCGCCGTGCTCAGCGTCGCCACGATCGCCACGGAGCTCGCCCTCGCGATCGCCTTCGTCGTGCCGGGCCTCTCGGCTCTGGCCATCGCGCTGTCGGTGGGCTTCATGACGTATCTCGAGTTCATGGTGCGCCCCGGCGTGTTCACCTGGGACGTCCTGATCGCCCTGCTCGTGCTGTCGCCCGCGGCGGATCGCGGCTGGTCCATCGTCCACTCGTCGATCGGCGCCGCATCTCGCGTCTACGGGGCCGTCCTGCCGCGGCTGGACTGGCTGAGAAGGCTACGATGGGTGACACCCATCGGGCCTTCGCCGGGCGCCTCCTCCGCGTTCGTGGCACCCGGCGCGCTGCACCTCATGAGCCCGCGACATCGGGTGTTTTGCGGGCTGGGCGCCCTGTATGCCTTGTCTGCGGTCCTGCCCGGGCCCCTGCTCGTGACCCTCGTACTCGCCCGATTTGGCGGCGGGTTTCTGGCGGCCCGTGGCTTCGGCCGCTGGGACGATCTGCCGTTCTTGCTGCTCGGCGCGTATCTTGCGTGCGTGTGCATCGAGACGGTGCGCGCCGCCTTCCGGCAGCGCGATTCGTCGCTGGCGAACGGCTGCGCACATGCGGAAGCGGCTCAGATTCTTGACCGCTCTCGGGGGCAACGCTAGGATGGCACTGCCGTCGTTGCGCATCGCCTGGATGGCGACGTAGTCCGGTCCGATGCAGTGTTCCCGCTGCCAGACTGACAACAAGGACGACCGACGCTTCTGCGCTTCCTGCGGAGCGGCGTTGCTCTCCGTGTGCGCGGCGTGCGGCTTCTCCAATGAGGCGGGCGCGGCGTTCTGCGGGGGATGCGGGGTGGCGCTCTCGCGCGGCGCCGCCCCGTCGACGGGGCCCACGGCCCCCGCGCCGACGCCCGCCCCCCCGGCACCCCGGCCGCTGCCCAGCCGGCCCGCCTACCAGTCCCCCCGGGCCTACACGCCGGCGCATCTCGCGGAGCGCATCCTCGGCGGCCGGAGCGCCCTGGAGGGTGAGCGCAAGCAGGTGACGGTGATGTTCGCGGACCTCAAGGGCTCCATGGAGGTCCTCGCCGAACGCGATCCCGAGGAAGCGCGCCAGATCCTCGATCCCGTGCTCGAGGCCATGATGGACGCTGTCCACCGCTATCAAGGGACGGTCAACCAGGTGATGGGCGATGGGATCATGGCCCTCTTCGGCGCGCCGGTGGCCCACGAGGACCATGCGGTGCGCGCGGGCTACGCGGCGCTGCGCATGGCCGAGTCCATCGCCGCCCTCGCCGCCGAGCACGAGCGGCGCTTCGGCTTCCGCGCGCAGATCCGGGTGGGGATGAACTCCGGCGAGGTGGTGGTCCGGACCATCGGCAGCGATCTGCGCATGGACTACAGCGCCGTCGGGCAGACCACCCACCTCGCCGCGCGCATGGAGCAGCTCGCCGGGCCCGGATCCATCTTCGTCACCGAAGCATTCACACGCCTGACCGAGTCCTCGCTGCACTTCAAGCCACTCGGCCTCGTCACCGTCAAGGGGCTCGCGGAGCCCGTGGACGTGTTCGAGCTCGTCGGCGCCGAGCCGACGCGCACCCGCTTCCAGGCCGCGGCCTCCCGCGGCCTGACCCGGTTCGTCGGCCGCGCCGACGAGCTCAAGATGCTGCAGGACGCCCTCGAGCGCGCGGAGGCGCGCGCCGGTCAGGTCGTGGCCGTCATCGGCGAGCCCGGGGTGGGGAAGTCGCGCCTCTTCCACGAGCTGGTGCGCTCCTCGCAGACCCAGGGCTGGCTGGTGCTCGAGACGGGCTCGGTCTCGTACGGGCAGAAGACGGCGTGGATGCCGGTGGCCGAGCTGCTGCGGACGTATTTCCAGCTCGACGAGCGGGCGGATCCCGCCGACATGCGGGAGCAGGTGACGGCGCGACTCGTCGCCCTCGACCCCTCGCTCGCCGATACGCTCCCCGCCCTTCTGTGGCTGCTCGACCTTCCCGTGGACGATGCGGTGTGGGCCGGGCTCGATCCCGAGCAGCGCCGGCAGGTAACCATGGATGCCGTGCGGCGCGTCCTCGTGTGGCAGAGCCGCGTCCGCCCGCTCCTGCTCATCTTCGAGAACCTTCACTGGATCGACGCCGAGACCCAGACGTTCCTCAACCGGCTCGTCGACGGTCTCCGGGGCACGCGCATCCTTCTGCTCGTGAGCTATCGGCCGGAGTATCGGCACGGCTGGGCGAGCCGGACCTACTACAACCAGGTCCGCCTGGATCCTCTGACCCCGCAATCGGCGGAAGAGCTGCTGGAGACGCTGCTCGGGCCGGGCTCCGACCTGGTGCCGCTCAAGGCCCTCCTCATCGAGCGCACCCAGGGCAATCCGTTCTTCCTCGAAGAGAGCGTGCGGACGCTGGTCGAGACGAAGATCGTGGTCGGCCAGCGGGGCGCGTTCCACCTGGCCCGGCCGCTGTCGAGCATCCGGGTGCCCGCCACGGTGCAGACGATGCTGGCCGCCCGCATCGATCGCCTCAGCGCGGAAGAGAAGAAGCTGCTCCAGACCGCGGCGGTGATCGGACGCGAGTTCTCCCTGCCGCTCCTCGAGGCCAGCATGCGCCCCGAGGGCGGCGATCTCGGCACGGGGATCGCCCGGCTGCAGTCGGCGGAGTTCCTGTACGAGAGCAGCCTGTTCCCGGAGATCGAGTACACCTTCAAGCACGTCCTCACGCAGGAGGTCGCGTACGACAGCCTGCTCATCGATCGGCGGCGCGCCCTCCACGCGCGCATCCTCGAGACCATCGAGGGCTTCTCCGCCGACCGGCTCGCCAGCGAGACCGAGCACCTGGCCCATCATGCGTTCCGGGGCGAGGTGTGGGACAAGGCGGCGCGGTATATGCGCCAGGCTGGGACGCGTTCCCTCGCCCGTTCGGCGAGCCGCGAAGCCGCCGCCTTTTTCGAGCAGGCGCTGGTCGCGCTCGAGCACCTGCCCGCCGATCACCCACGCATGGAAGAGGCCATCGACGTGCGGCTCGACCTTCGGCAGGCGCTGGTGCCCCTGGCGGAGCGCAGCCGCATCCTCGACCAGATGCAGAAGGCCGAGGCGATGGCCCGGACACTGGGCGATCAGCGTCGCCTCAGCTGGATCGCCTACGCCCTCGCGCACTACCACTATCTCTCGAACGACCAGGAGGAGACGGTGAAGGCCGGTCACCGTGCCCTCGAGCTGAGCGGTGGTACCGACGTGGCCCACGGCGTCGCCGTCAACCTCCTGCTCGGCTACTCGTTCCACATGACGGGTGACTACCGGCAGGCCGTCGCGGTGCTGCGGCGCAATGTGGACGTCCTCAGCGGTGATCGGGTCCGCGAGCGCTTCGGGCTGCCCATCTTTCCCACGTACCCCTCGGTCACCAGCCGGGAGCGCCTCGTGCGCTGCCTGGGCGAGCTCGGCGAGTTCGACGAGGCCATGCGCCTCGGCGAGGAAGCGCTGCGCCTGGCCGAGGAGCTCGACCACGCGCCGAGCTTCACCGCGATCTGCCTCGGGCTGGGCATGCTGCTGATGCGCCGGGAGGCCCTGGACCGCGCGATGCCGATCCTCGAGCGCGGGATGGACGTGGGCCGCCGCGGGAGCATCTACCTCTATGTCTTCTCCCTGATCGGCGCGGTCGGGCGGGTGCGGGCGTTGACCGGGCGGCTCGAAGAGGGCATCGGCATGATGACCGAGGTCGTGGAGGAAGCCGCGTCCAAGAACTCGCCGCTCGGTCAGGCGGTGCGGCTGGGATGGCTCGCCGAGGGGCACCTCGTGGCGGGCGATCTCGCGCGTGCCTGGCAGCGGGCGCAAGAGTCGCTGGAGTTCGCCCGGCGCTTTCACGAGAAGGGACAGGAGGTCTGGGCGCTGCACCTCCTGGGCGATGTGGCCGCGCGGCGCGAGCCCGCCGACCTCGACACGCCCGCCCGCCTCTACGAGGAGGCGATGGCCCTCGGGGCGAAGCTCGAGATGCGTCCCGCCCTCGCCCACTGTCGGCTCGGGCTGGGCGAGCTCCACGGGCGGGCCGGACGACACGACCTCGCCGAGCCGCACCTCGCCGCCGCGGCGGCGCTGTTCGGCGAGATGGGGATACCGAGCCTCCGGGACCGGGCGGCGCGCCAGCGACTCCGACTCCGCCCGGAATGAGGACCGAGCCGCTCTACCGGTGGCTCGTGCCCCGGGTGATCGAGCCTCTGGGCGCGCGACTCGGACATCCTCGCTGGACCACCGCGCGCCGGCTCGACGCCCTGCAGTGGGAAGCGGCCGACGCGCTCGACCGGCGAGCCGCGGCCGGCCTTCGGCCGCTCCTCGAGCATGCCGGGCGGCACGTGCCCTACTACCGCGACCTCTTCGCGCGCGTCGGCTTCGGGGCCGGCGACGTCCGGGGGATCGCCGACCTGTCCCGGCTCCCCGTCACGGGCAAGGCCGATCTTCGCGACGCGTTTCCGGCGAGGGCCACCGCCGAGAACATCCCCGAGAGCCGCCGGCAGCCGATGATGACGTCGGGCTCCACGGGGCTGCCCTTCCAGTTCTTCTGGGATCGCGCGGCGGTGCCCGCCATGGGCGGCACGGACTGGTTCTGGCTCGGCTGGGCGGGCACGGCGCCCTGGCACACGCGTCTCGTCCTCGCCAGCCCCGCGTACTTCTACGAGCGTCTGACGCCGCGCGGGCGGTGGTCGGCGCTTCGCACCCGGCTGATGCTCGGTGAGCGCATCGAGCGTCTCGCCGCCGATCGGACGTCGGCCGACGGCCTGCGCGCTGTCGTCGCACGTATCCGCCGGCGTGGTCCGTACTACCTTCGGGCCTACGCGGGCGCGCTGGCGGGGCTCGCCGTGCGGATCGAAGCCGAGGCCCGGCCTCTCGAGGCAGCGCCACGGGCGATCATCAGCTTCGCCGAAACCTTGACGCCCGCCGCGGCGGCGGTGATCGGGCGGGCGTTCCGCGCGCCCATCGCCAATTACTACTCCTGCTGGGAGGTGCCGCAGATCGCGCAGAGCTGCCCGGACGTGCCCCACGTGCTGCACGTGAACGCCGAGCGCGTGATCGTCCGAGTGGTCCGCGCCGATGGGAAGGACGCGGCGCCCGGGGAATCCGGCCGCGTCGTCGTCACGGACCTCGCCAACCTCGTCATGCCCTTCATCAACTACGCCACCGGCGACCAGGCGGTGGCGGGAGACCCTTGCTCATGCGGACGAGGATTGCCGACGCTGGCCCGCATCGAGGGCCGTGCCAGCGAGGTGATCCGCACGCCGGACGGCCGCGAGATCAGTGGCGTCGCGCTGGGCCAGTTCCTCGCGTTCGTGGCGGGAATCATCCCGTACGTGCGCGAGTATCAGGCCGTTCAGGGCGCGCCGGACGCCGTCTCGCTTCGAGTAGTCCCCACCCCGCGCTTCGACGACGTCTTCCGCGTCACCCTCGAGCGGGAGCTTGGGCGCTTCCTCGGCCCCGACATGACGGTGACGGTGGAGCCGGTGACGGAGATCCCCCTCGAGCCGTCGGGCAAACGGCTCATCATCAAGCCGCTCGCGGCGCCCACGGCCGCTCTCGCCGGCCGGTGAGCACGGCCGCGGAGGTGGGGCGGCGCCGCCCCGCTCCCTCGCTGTCCATCATCGTCCCCGCCTACAACGCCGAGCGCGAGATCGCCGAGTGCCTGGGCGCGCTGCGGGCGGCCGCGCCGCCCGACGCGGAGCTGATCGTGGTGGACGATGCGTCCATCGACGAGACGCCGGACGTCGCCAAGGCGGCGGGCGCCACCGTGCTCCGCCTCGTCCGGAACAGCGGTCCGGGCGCCGCGCGGAATCATGGGGTCGCCCACGCCGACGGCGACGTGATCCTCTTCGTGGACGCCGACGTCGTCGTGGCCCCGGACGCGCTGGGACGCGTCGGGCGGACCTTCGCGGACGATCCGGGCCTCGCCGCTCTCTTCGGCTCCTACGACGACCGGCCCCGCGCACCCGGCCTCGTCTCGCGCTACCGGAACCTGCTGCACCACTTCGTCCACCACGCGGGACGCGCGGAGGCGTCGACGTTCTGGGCGGGCCTGGGCGCCGTGCGCCGCGCCGCGTTCCTCGCCGTGGGCGGCTTCGATGCCGTGCGGTTCCCGCGTCCGAGCATCGAGGACATCGAGCTCGGCGTACGGCTGCGTCGGGCCGGCCACCGCATCCGCCTCGACCCCATGGTGCAGGGGACGCATCTCAAGCGCTGGACGCTCGCGTCCATGGTCCGCGTGGACGTCACGCGCCGCGCGCTGCCGTGGGCTCGACTCATCCTCGAGACGGCGCAGACGCCCACGGACCTGAACCTCAGCCCCTCCCAGCGGGTGACAGCGGCGCTGGCCGGGGTTGCGGTCCTCGGCCTCGTGCTCGCACCACTCCGGCCCGCCCCCGCGCTGGCGGTCGCGCTGGGCGCGCTCGCCGGCGTGGCCGTCCTGAACCGGCGGTTCTACGTGCTCTTGTGGCATCGGGGCGGTTTCCCGCTCCTTGCCGCGGGCTTCCCCCTGCACGTGCTGTACTTCCTCTACAGCGCGGCCACCTTTGTCTATGCCGCCCTCGAGGCGCGCTTCGCCGGGCGCGGACGGCGGCCGTGAGCGCGGGGGCCGGCTCGCGGCACGTGGTGATCGGCGCCGGGCCCGCCGGCCTCACTGCGGCACGCGAGCTCGCCCGTCAGGGCCGGCCGGTCGTGGTGCTGGAGCAGGCGCCCATCGTGGGGGGGCTCGCTCGCACCGAGTCCTACAAGGGCTTTCACTTCGACATGGGTGGCCATCGCTTCTTCACCAAGGTCGACGAGGTGCAGAAGATCTGGCAGGAGGTGCTCGGCCCCGACTTCCGGCGTCGCCCGCGTCTATCGCGGATCTACTACGACGGACGGTTCTTCCACTATCCGCTCAGACCGCTCAATGCGCTGGCCGGCCTGGGCCTATGGCGGGCCCTGCTGGTCGTGCTGAGCTACCTCCGCTGGCAGCTCTTCCCGTACGAGGAGGAGCGGACCTTCGAGCAGTGGGTGACGAACCGTTTCGGCCGCCGTCTCTTCCTCACGTTCTTCAAGACCTACACCGAGAAGGTGTGGGGCATCCCGTGCTCGGAGCTGCGGGCGGAGTGGGCGGCCCAGCGGATCAAGGATCTCTCGCTACGCTCGGCGGTGGTGGCGATGTTCATCAAGCCCGGCAAGACGATCAAGACCCTCATCGAGGAGTTCGAGTATCCTCGCCTGGGCCCGGGCATGATGTGGCGGGCCGCGGCGGACGAGGTTCGGCGCCTGGGCGGTGCGGTGCGGCTGGAGGCCGAGGTGACGGCTGTCCGCCGCAACGGGCGGCGCGTGGACAGCGTGGTGCTCACGGGCCCGCAGGGTGAGGAGGTCGTGCCGGGCGATCAGTTCCTCTCCAGCATGCCGGTGACCCAGCTCGTGCTGCGCCTCGACCCGCCGGCCCCCGATGCGGTGCGCGAGGCGGCGCGCCGGCTCACCTACCGCGATTTCCTCACCGTGTGCCTGATCGTCGATCGGCCGGATCCGTTTCCCGACAACTGGATCTACGTGCACTCGCCCGAGGTGAAGGTCGGCCGCATCCAGAACTTCCGGAGCTGGAGCCCCGACATGGTGCCCGATCCCGCCAAAGCGAGCCTCGGGCTCGAGTACTTCTGCTCGGAGGGCGACGCGCTCTGGACCCTCCCCGACGAGGCGCTGATCCGCCTGGGCAAGGAGGAGCTCGAGCGCATCGGCCTCGCGCGGGCGTCGGAGATCTCCGACGGCTGCGTGTTTCGCGTGCCCAAGGCGTATCCCGTATACGACGCCGACTACCGGGAGCACCTGGATACCGTGCGCGCCTTCGTGGACGGCCTCGAGAACCTCCAGACCATCGGGCGCAATGGCCTCCACCGGTACAACAACCAGGATCACGCCATGCTCACCGGGCTCCTCGCCGTGCGAAATCTGGAGAGCGGAGTCCGCCACGATCTCTGGAGCGTGAATACCGAGCCCGAGTACCACGAGGAGGTCGGGGTCAGCGACGCGGAGGCGGCGGTGCTGGAGGGGCGCATCACCGAGATCTTCCCGCGGGTGGACGGCGTGGCCCTCGGCGCGGCGACGGGCGTGGTCGCCGGCGCGCTCCTGGGCCTCGCGACGCTCGTGCTCGTGTGGAAGGGCGGGCCCGTGGTGGGGCCGACACTCGGCCTGCTCGCGCAGTTCCTGCCCGGCTACTCCGTGACGGCCGCCGGCAGCCTCATCGGCCTCGCCTACGGGGCCCTCGGGGGGTTCGTGGCGGGCTGGGGTTTCGCGGTGATCCGGAACCTCACCCTGTTCCTCTCACTGTCCTTCCTGCGGCGCCGCGCCCAGCGGCACCTCTTGAAGCGGTTCCTCGAGTTCGTCTAGGAGTCAACGCATGGCGACCGACTCGAAGGATCTCGAGACCCTGGTGCTGGTCCGCGTGGTGCGTCTGAATGCGGCGATCGCCGGTGTGGTGACCGGGCTCCTCGCCGGACTCGCGCTGTTCGTGGCCACCAACTGGCTCGTGCTCAAGGGGGGGCCGGTGGTCGGCCCGCACCTGGCGCTGCTCGGGCAGTACTTCATCGGCTATCGCGTCTCGTTCGTGGGGAGCCTCATCGGCTTCGCCTGGGCGTTCGTCCTGGGCTTCCTCGTCGGCGCCGCGGTGGTCGCGATCTACAATCGCCTCGCCGATCTTCGCGATCCCCGCACGCGAGGCCGATGACCGACCGGGTCGCGCGGGGCCTCGCCCTCCTGGTGCTGGTGGGCGGCGTCGTCCTCCGCTTCGCGCGGCTCGGCGCGGATCCCTACTACTACGAGTGGAACGGCTACATCACCGACGAGGGCCGATGGATCGCGCATGCGCGCGCGCTGCGTCTCTTCGGCGAGATCGGCTCGGTGGGCTCTGCGCTGCATCTGCTCCTCGCCCCCCTGTTCCAGGCGGCCGCGTTCGTGGTCTTCTCGATCGCCGACGTGAGCCTCTGGTCGGCGCGCCTCGTGAGCGCCCTGGCCGGCAGCGCGCTGCTCGTGGGGTTCTGGGCCGCGTTCCGGCGGCTCGCCACCCCGCCGGCGCTGCTGCTGGCTCTGACCATGCTCGCCGTCGAGATGGACCTGGTGGTGCTGAGCCGCCTCGCGATCCCTGAGATGGCCGCGATGGCGCTGTCGTTCGCGGCGTTCCTCGTGCTCGTGCGGGTGCGGACAGGGTGGGGGATAGTCGCGGGCGGCCTCCTCTCCGCCGCCGCCATCGGCGCCAAGGCCACCGTGCTTCCCGTGGCCTTCATCTTCGGCGCGCTGGTGCTGGCGCGGACGCCGGTGGCGGCGCTGTCCCGGGGGCGCGCGCTCGCCGCCTACGCCGCTGGCGTGCTCGTGCCCGCCGTGCTGGCGGCCGGTGCCGTCGTGGTGGCGGGGGCCTCCGGCGCCATCTCGCTTCGCATCCTCCTGCGCGTGCTGAGGGGTTTCGTCGGCGTCAGCGATCTCTACAAGGTGGTAGGCTTTCCCTTCGAGGACTCTCTGGCTCCCACGCTCGCGCTCTGGTCACTCGCCGCCTGGCTGGGGTGCCTGGGCGGGCTCGCGGGGCGCGGAGTGTCGGAGCGCGGCGACGAGGCCGCGCACCTTCGCGCGGCATGCATCTGGGCGGGCGCCTTTGCGCCCCTCATGTTCGCCCTCGAGTACTTTCCCTCCCGGTACAAGGTCCACATTCTGGTGCCGATGGGCGTGATCATCGCCGTGGGACTCTCGTGGCTACAGCGCGAGGGCCTCACGGGCTTGGCCGCCGCGCTCGGGAGATGCACCGGGATACGTCGCATGGGTGCGGCGTTCCTGCTGTCCGCCCCCACCTCGCTCATCGTCACGACGGCGCTCTTGTCGCTGGGCGGATCGATCGGCCTGGATCCCGCGCGCCTGCGCCTGCGCTACGCCGTCTTCCTCCTGGCGCTCGTCGGGGCGGCCGCGCTCGTGTCACGCGCGCTCGCTCGCGTGCCCGCGGTGCGGTGCCTCGTGTGGCTCCCACCGCTGTGGGCCTCGGCATGGCTCGTCGTGGAGCGCCTCACGCTCGCCGGCGCGCCCTTCTGGCCCGACGCGGCGGGGATCGGGCAGGCGCCGCGCTGGGCGCTCCTCGTTCTTGCGATAGCGGGTGCCTTGCTGTTGGCCGCGACGTCCACCTGGCCGCGCGGCGCCGGCGGGCTCGCGGTGGTCACGGCGGCCCTGCTCGTCGGGGTGCTCGGCCTCGTGCGCCTCGCGCCCGGATATCTGGATCCGCACTACTCGATGCGGGACAGCTCCCGCGATCTCGGGACGCTCCTGAGCGGCGTGAACGGACCGATCCGCACCCTCGGCGCCGAAGCGCTCTTCAGCGACAACCGGCTCCGCTACCGCAGCGTGCTCGGGGGGCAGTGGCCGAGCGCGCCCCCCGACGTGCTGGTGCTCGCCGGCCGTATCGCGGATCCCCAGGACCGCCTGCACCACGAGTACCGGCTGGTCCGTCAGTACGCGATCTACGTGTCGCCGGAGTTCATCCTGGGCGAGCCCACGTGGTCGGCCGCGGTGGGACAGTTCCGGCGGACGACGGTCAGCGTCTACCGGCGGGCGAGCGAGGGCGGCTAGGAGCCTGGGGGCGAGGGCGCGGCGCGGCGCACGATCTCGTGGACGGCGTAGCCCGCCTCGGCGAGATGTCGCTTCACCGCGTCGATCTGGTCGCGTCCCGACGTCTCGAGCGTCACCTCCACCTCGGTCTGCCCGAGCCGCGCCCGTGAGAACGCGCGGTCGTGGAGGATGTGCAGCACGTTGGCGCGCATCTCCGCCACCAGCGCGGTGAGCCGCGCGAGCTCGCCGGGCCGGTCGCGCAGCATGACGGCCAGGCGCACGAGCCGGCCGTCCTTGACGAGGCCGCGCTCGATGATCCGCGAGATCAGGTTGACGTCGATGTTACCACCGGAGAGGACGAGCGCCACCGTCTTCCCCGTCAACGCGACTTTCTTGTTGACGAGGGCGGCCAGGGGCACCGCGCCCGCGCCCTCGACCACCGTCTTCTCGATCTCGAGCAGCAGCAGGATGGCGTTGGCGATCTCCTCCTCGCTCACCGTCACCACCTGGTCGAGCCACCGCCGGGCCAGCGACAGGGTCAGCTCCCCCACGCGCCGCACCGCGATGCCGTCGGCGATGGTGGCGGCGGCGGCGACGGTGACGCGGTCGTTCGAGGTCAGCGCCGCCTTCATCGCGGCGATCTCCTCGGCCTCCACGCCGATCACCTCGACGCCCGCGCGTCGGGACTTCAGCGCGATGGCCACCCCGGTGGAGAGCCCGCCGCCGCCGACGGGCACCAGGACGGCGTCCAGCTCCGGCACCTGGGCGGCCAGCTCGAGCCCGATCGTGCCCTGGCCGGCGATCACCCGCGCGTCGTCGAAGGGGTGCACGAACACGAGCCGCCGCGCCGCCTCGATCTCCCGCGCGCGGGCGTAGGCTGCGTCGTAGTTGTCGCCGTGGAGCACGACTTCCGCGCCCTGGCGCCGCGCCGACAGCACCTTGGTCAGCGGCGCCCACTCCGGCATCACGATGACGGCGGCGATGCCCAGGCGCGCCGCGTGGAAGGCCACCGCGAGGCCGTGATTGCCCGCGCTCGCCGTCACCACGCCGCGCTCGCGCTCCTCCGGGGTGAGCTGCAGCAGCACGTTGGCGGCTCCGCGCTCCTTGAAGGAGCCCGTCATCTGGAGGTTCTCCAGCTTGACGAAGACCCGCGCGCCCGTGAGCTCGCTCAGGCTCTGGGAGTACGCGCACGGCGTCACGTGGATCACTCCGGCCAGGCGGGCCTGCGCGGCCTCGATCTCGGCGGGCCCCACCGCCTCCGCGGGCAGGGCGCTCACGCGGCGTCCGCGCTCAAAACCCCACCACGATGCCCTGGGAGGGATTGGCCCAGCCCACCGGCATCAGCGGGGTGGAATGCGCCCAGCCGATGCGCCCCTTCCAGTCCACCGCGATCAGGCCGCCCCCGCCGCGCCCCTCTTCCACGAGCACGTCCAGCGCGACCTGGCAGGCGTGCTTGGGATCGCCCACCGACTTCATGATCTCGAGCGTGCGCCGGGCCAGCACCACGCGGATGATGGCCTCGCCGTCGCCGGTGCAGGACACGCCGCCCAGCGTGCTTTCCGCGTAGGTGCCGCACCCGATGAGGGGCGAATCGCCCACGCGTCCGGGGAGCTTGCCGCTCGTGCCGCCGGTGGAGGTCGCGGCGGCGATCACGCCCGCGCGATCGAGGGCAACCGCGCCCACCGTGCCCGCCTGGGTCTCCTGCAGCCGGCGCCGTTGATGCTCGAGGACGAGCTCGGCGGGATCGCAGAGCGGCACGCCCAGCGCCCGCGCCTGCGCGAGCGCGCCCTCGGCGACGAAGAGACAGTGGCGGCCGGCCTCGAGGACGCGGCGGGCGAGCGTGATGGGATGGCGGACGCCGCTCACGCAGGCCACCGCGCCGTTGGTGAGCCCGTCCCCCTCCATGATCGAGGCGTCCATCTCCACCGTGCCCGCGCTGGTGAGGACGGAGCCGCGTCCCGCGTTGAAGCGCGGATGGTCCTCCATCGCGCACACCGCCGCTTCCACCGCGTCGAGCGACGAGCCGCCGGCAGCCAGGCGCTCCCATCCCGCGTGCACCGCCTGCTCGATGCCCGCGCGCAGCTCCTCGCGGCCGCCCTTGGGATCGGCGCCCGCGCCGCCGTGCACGATCAGCGCGGGCACGCGGCTTGTCACCGCTCGCTCCCGTTCGGTATCATCGCTCCGTGATTGTCCCCGAAGTTGGCGGCGAGAACAACGTGTCGCTCGCCGATCTCGCCGCGAGCATCATCGCGTGCCGCCGCTGTCCCCGACTCGTCCGCCACCGCGAAGCGGTCGCCGCCGCGCCCCCACGCCGCTACCGCGGCGAGACCTACTGGGCGCGCCCGCTCCCCGGCTTCGGCGATCCTCGCGCGCGCGTGCTCGTGATGGGACTGGCGCCCGCCGCCCACGGCGGGAACCGCACCGGGCGCATGTTCACCGGCGACCGCAGCGGCGACTGGCTCTACCGCGCGCTGCACGCCGCGGGCTTCGCCAATCAGCCCACGTCGCGCCATGCCGGCGATGGCCTCCGTCTGCACGGCGCCTACATCACCGCGGCGGCGCGCTGCGCGCCGCCGGCCAACAAGCCCACGCCGGGGGAGCTGGCGCGGTGTCAGCCCTTCCTGCTGGAGGAGCTCCGGCGCCTCACGGAGGTGCGCGTGATCGTGGCCCTCGGCAAGATCGGCTGGGACACCTATCTCCGGGCGCGCCGCGCTCTTGCCGCTCCGCTGCCGCGGCCTCTGCCGCGGTTCGGCCACGGCGCCGAGGCGGCGATGCCCGACGGCGTGATCCTCCTCGGCTGCTTTCACCCGAGCCAGCAGAACACATTCACCGGCCGGCTCACGCGTCCCATGCTGCACGGCGTGTTCCGGCGCGCCCGCACGCTCGCCCGCCGCCGCTCGTGACCGGCGTCGCGCCGTACGGGCTCGTCTGGGCCATTCTCGTCTACGCGTGGATCGCCAACTATCTCATCCGCATGGCGCTGTCCGCGCTGCTCCCGCCCATCATGGCGGAGTTCGGCCTCACCTACGCCCAGGCCGGCCTCCTCTCGGCGGCGGTGTTCTACGCCTACACGAGCATGCAGCTCCCGGCGGGCGCCCTGGGGGACCGGCTGGGACGCCGGCGCATGGTCATCGCCGGCGTGTTGCTCAGCGCCGGCGCCTCGGTGTTCACGGGCCTGGCCGGCACGCTCACACTGCTCTTCGTCGCCCGCCTCGCCACCGGGCTCAGCCAGGGCTTCCTCTTCTCGAACGATCGCGTGATCATCGCCGCCACCACGCCGCCCGGCCGCATCGCGCTCGGGCAGGGGATCTCCTTCTCGGGGCCCGGGCTCGGCACCACGCTGGGGCTGGTGCTCGCCGGCTACCTCGGCACGCTCCTGCCGTGGCGGCATGTGTTCCTGCTCTTCGCGTTCCCCCCTCTCCTCGCCGCATTGATGATCTGGCGGTGGATCCCCGAGCCGCCCCGCGCGACGGCGGCCGCCGACCCCGCCTGGCCCTTCCAGCGCGTGCTGCGCACGCGCGACTTCTGGCTGCTCGCGATCAGCGGCATGGTGCCCATCTACGTGCAGTTCCTCCTCGCGACGTGGGGCCCCGCGCTCTTCGTGGAGGCGGGCGTCCGCGATCTCGCCCGCTCCGCCTCGCTGGCGAGCCTGCAGGGTCTCACCGCGCCGGCGGGGCTCCTCGTGTCCGGGCTCGCGACGGACCGGCTGCGCGCGCGGGGCTACCACGGTAAGCTCGTGATCGCGGCCGCGCTCTCGGGCAGCGTGCTCACCGTGCTCGCGATGGGCCTGATCATCCGCCAACACGGTCACGCGTGGCTGCTCACGCTGGCGCTCCTCGGCACGTCGTTCTTCATCTGGTGCTGCTGGGGCCCCGCGTACGCGATCCTCGGCGATCTCTTCCCGTCGTCGGTGCTGGGGCGCGCATTCGGCGCGTTCAACACCATCTGCTTCCTCGGCGCGGTGGCGAGCCCGTTCGTCACGGGCTGGCTGCGCGATCTCACCGGCTCGTTCGTGGCGGGGCTCCACGGCGCGGCGGCGCTGAGCGCGCTCGCGGTGGCGGGGATGATGTCGCTCGACCGGCCGTTTCGCGCCGCGGCGGGACCGGCGTCGGTTGCCGGTCGCGCCCGCTCGTAGGATAATTCCGCGCATGCGCTGGCGGTGTCCGGTCGCTCTCGTGCTGGTCGCCGCCCTCGTCGCCTCCGCGCCCGCCGCGCGCGCCGCCACCCCGGTGCTCGAGACGACGCTCGACAACGGCCTCCGCGTGCTCATCCTCGAGGACCGGCGCAATCCCATCGTGTCCGTGCAGGTGTCGTACCGAGTGGGCTCGCGCGACGAGAGGCCGGGCGCCACCGGGCTCGCCCACTTCCTCGAGCACATGATGTTCAAGGGCACGCCCACGCATCCCAAGGGCGAGTACTCCCGGGTCGTGGAGGGCAATGGCGGCCACGACAACGCCTTCACCACCCAGGACACAACGTCCTATTTCGTCAACATCGCCGCCGACAAGGTGGACGAGGTCCTCCAGCTCGAGGCCGACCGCATGCGCAACCTGCTGCTCGATCCCGCCGAGATCGATGCCGAGCGCCAGGTGGTGATGGAAGAGCGGCGCATGCGCACCGAGGACAGCCCCGACGGCCTCCTCGCCGAGGAAGTGATGGCCACGGCCTTCGCGGCTCATCCCTACCGGTGGCCGGTGATCGGGTGGATGGAGGACATCGGCCGCATCAACGCGGCCGAGCTGCGGGCGTTCTACGACCTCTACTACCGGCCAAACAACGCCGTGCTGGTGGTGGTCGGGGACGTGCACGCGCCCGAGCTGCTCGCGCGCATCCGCACGCTGTTCGGGCCCATCGCGCGGGGGCCGGCGCCGCCGCCGGTGACCGCGGTGGAGCCGCCGCCGCGCTCTGAGCGGCGGGTCACCCTGCGGAGCGCGGCCGCGCGTTTGCCTGCGCTGACGCTGACCTGGCTCGTGCCCAACTTCCGCTCCCCGGACGCGCCCGCGCTGGAGGTGCTCGAGAGCGTTCTCTCGGGCGGTCGCGCGTCGCGCCTCCATCGCCGGCTGGTCGTGGAGGCGGGCCTCGCGCTGGACGCCGACGCGGACTATAGCTACAGCTCGGTGGATCCGAACCTCTTCTGGCTCTCCGCGCGCCCCGCCGAAGGCGTCGGTCTCGATGTGCTCGAGGGCGGCCTCCTCGAGGAGCTCGAGCGGCTCAAGCGCGAGCCCATCGACCCCGAGGAGCTCGCGCGCGCGCAGAACCAGATCGAGGCGTCGTTCGTGTGGGGCCAGGACTCGATCTACTCGCGTGCGGCCACGCTCGCGCGGTTCGAGCGCATCGGCTCGTGGCGCCGCACCGACGAGTACGTGGCCGCGATCCGCGCCGTCACCGCCGCCGATGTCCAGCGGGCGGCCCGCACCTACTTCCCGGTCGACGTGAGGACGGTGGGCGTGCTCCTGCCGGAGGCGGCCGTGAACGCTCCGGGCGGCCCCGAGAAGATGGAGAAGGAGAAGTAGATGCGCGTGGGGGGCTGGCTGCTGCTGCTCTGCGTCGGGCTCACGGTCGTGAGTCCCATCCTGGTCACGATCGGGATCGTGCGCGGTTACCTGGGCGACTCGCCGCATTTCGACCAGTTCCCGCGCCTGCGCGTGGTGCTCCTCGTCGACACGGCGCTCCGGATCGCGCTCACCGCGTACGGGGTGTGGGTGGGGCTCCGTCTCATCAATGTGCGCCCGGGCGCCGTGCGGACTGCGAAGCGCTACTTCCAGGTCTCGCTGGCCTATCTGGTCGTCGCCGCGCTCCTGCCTTTCGTCGCGGGCTTACCGCCGGAGGCCAATCCCACCCTTGCGATCGCCGTCGTGCAGCAGACCGTCCCCGCGCTGATCGGCGTCGCCCTCTGGTACGCGTACCTCGTCCGCTCGAAGCGGGTGAGGGCCACCTATCCGGACGCGGCGTGATCGTGGCCGCCCTCGACATCCGCGACGCGCGCCCCAGCGAGGGCGACGCGATCCGCGCGCTCACGCTCGCCGCGTACGAGCAGTACGCCGCGGCGCTGGGGCCGCTCTGGCCCATGTACCGCGCCAACATCGTGGAGACCCTGGCGCGCGTGGCGCCTGCCGAGCAATCGTCGCCGACCGCGGAGGCGTCCTCGTGGGCGCGGTGCTGCTCTATCCCGCCGGCGCGCCCATGCCGGGCACCGCCCGCCGGACCAGCGGGTCGGAGGTGCGGCTGCTCGCCGTGCCGCCGGCGGAGCGCGGCCAGGGCGTCGCGGAGGGGCTCATGCGCGAGTGCGTGCGGCGTGCGCGGGCGGCTGGCGCGACCGCACTCCTCTTGCACACCACCGACATGATGCAGACCGCCATGCGCCTTTACGAACGATTGGGCTTCACGCGCGATCCCGCGCTCGATTTCCGCCCCGCGCCGGCCGTCCTCGTGAAGGGATTCCGTCTCGAGCTCGGAGCGGCCGCATGAGGCGGGCCGCCGCCGCGCTGCTGCTGATCGCCGCGCTGGCCGCGGGGGCGTCCGCCGCCCCGCTCGCCGACCGGGTGGTGCTTCCCAACGGCGTGGTGCTGCTCGTCAGCGAGCGGCGCGCGCTGCCCATCGTGGCAGTGAGCGTGTACGTGCGCGCGGGGTCCGTCCTCGATCCGCCCGCCGCCGGCGGTCTTGCCAATCTCACCGCGTCGCTGCTCACCCGGGGCACCGCGCACCGCAGCGCTGCCGAGATCGACCGCGCCATCGAGTCCGTGGGCGGGAGCCTGGCCAGCGGCGGCGGCCGCGACGGCGCCGCGCTCTCGCTGGGCGTGCTCTCGAAGGACCTTCCGCTCGGATTCGATCTCCTCGCGGAGGCGCTGACCCAGCCCTCGTTCCCCGACGACGAGCTGCGCCGGAAGGTCGGCGAAATCCAGGCCGCGCTCCGGAACGCGGAGAGCGAGCCCGAGACGGTGGCCGGGCGCGCGCTCGCGGAGCTGATCTATCCCGGACATCCCTACGCCCGGCCGGCCCTGGGGACGCCGACATCCGTGGCGACCCTCGACCGCGCCAAGGTGAGCGCCTTCCACCGCACGTACTACCGTCCTGATGCGACCACCGTGGTCGTGGTGGGCGACGTGTCGGCGCCGGAGGTTCGCGCTCGACTGCTGGCGCGGCTCGGCGGCTGGCGGGCGCCCGCCACGCCGCTCCCCCCCGTCCCGAGCGCGCCGGAGTCGGTGCCGCCGGCCGCGCGCACCATCGCGCGCGAGCTGACGCAGACGACCGTGTTCATGGGGCGTCCGGCGATACGCCAGAAAGATCCCGACTATCCAGCCCTGGCCGTCGCCACGTACATCCTGGGCGGGGGCTCCACCTCGCGCCTCTACACGCGCGTGCGCGAGGAGCGCGGACTCGCCTATGGGGTGGGCGCGAGCGTGGGGGTCGCCCGCCACGGCTCCTCGCTCACCGTGTCGCTCCAGACGCGGAACGAGAGCACCGAGGAGGCCATACGCTTGGTGCGGGAGGAGATGCGGGGCATCGGCGCCGCCGACGTCGCGCCCGCGGAGCTGGCGCTCGCCAAGGCCTATCTCATCGGCAGCTACGCGCTGCGCACCGACACCTCGTCCAAGGTCGCGGTGCTGATCGCCTCCCTGGAGGAGCTGGGTCTCGGGCTGGACTATCCCGAGCGCTATCGCGAGCGCATCGCCGCCGTCACCGCCGCCGACGTGCGACGGGTGGCCGCGCGCTTCCTCGACCCCGACACCTATTCCACCGTGATCGTGACGGGCCGTCGCGCGCCCTAGCGCCGACGCGTCGCGGCTACCAGTAGTAGGGCGAGTAGGGTCCTCCGATGTACGGGTATGGGTATCCCGCATAGGGATAGGGGTAGGGGGAGCCGTATGCCGCGGGGAGCGGCCAGAGGTAGATCTGGTCGGGCCGCGTGAGGACATACCGGTAGGGCTGCTCGCCCAGGGCGCGCTCCTCGCCGCCCAGGACCGTGCCCACCATGCTGACGCGCCGGCCGCGCGCGTACACCGCGGGATCGAGGAAGTCCGGCGCGACCATGACGAAGCGACCGTCGGTCTCGTCGGTGCGCCGGGGCGCGTCGCCGTCGCCGAGCGGCCGCGAGAGCACCTCGATCTCGGTGCTGCCCGCGCGGGGCCGCGTCTCGATGATCTCACCGGCGAGGACCACCCGCGCGTTCCGGTAGCGGTCCGGGTCGCTGCGCAGCACGCCCAGGGTGAGCGAACGATCCACGCCCTGGAGCAGCTGGCCCGGGAACACCGATGCGCAGCCCGACACGGCCGCGCAGACGAGGGCGAGCAGGAGCAGGCGGCGCATGCGTGTAGCCTAGCCCCCACCTCGAACGGGGGCAACCGGCGCCGACCCCCGGGGCAAGCGGGCGCGACCGCGCGTGCTACAATGACCGACGCCTGAGCGGTCCATGCGGCGCAACGGAATCTTCTCCCTCATCGTGATCGGTCTTGCCGCCCTCGCATGCTGGCCGGCCCCCGGCCAGTCGGCAGCGGCGGCCGCGTTCGTACTGTCCGAGCGCGAGCGCGACGACGCCATGCTCGTGGGCAAGCGCAGCGTGGTCAGCGAGGAGTTCGGCGGGGAGTGGCGGCAGAAGAACGCCGCCGGCGAGGTGGTCGAGGTAATGACGCCGTTCCATCGGCTCGCCCTTGCCGCCCGCAACGCCGCGTTCAAGAGCGACACGCTCAAGCCCAAGGACATCGACACCGTCCTCAAGGAAACCAGCAACAAGCTCACGCTGTGGGTGACGCTGCGGGGGGACCGGAGCGACTTCGCGCGCTTCTACGCGCCCCTGCTCCTCGACGGCAAGACCGAGATCAAGCCCTCGTTCGTGCAGAACGAGCGGACCGCGCTGCGCGCGGAGGGCGGCGGCTATGCCGCGCGCTGCCTCTACGTCTTTCCCGTCGAGGGCCTCACCGCCCGGGGCCGCTATACCCTGGTCGTTCGCAACTCCGACGAGAAGGACGTCTCGACGTTCACCGTGGACCTGTCGGCCATGCGCTGAGAGGGAAAGGAGCCGTAACGATGGTGACCAAGGAGCAGTTCAAGCAGGGGATGACGCTGGACCAGTACCTCGCGCAGATGGGGACGAACAAGGACAAGTTCGTCGAGTTCCTGCAGAGCATCAAGATCTCGCCCGAGGACAAGCAGGCCCTCGACAAATACGGCAAGAAGCTCAACGTGCTCGTGATCACCGAGGACTGGTGCGGCGACGCCCTCTACAACGTCCCCGTGCTCGCCAAGATGGTCGAGGGCAATCCCAACATCGACATGCGCATCTTCCTCCGTGACAAGAACAAGGAGCTGATGGACCAGTATCTCAACCAGGGCATGTACCGCTCCATCCCGGTGTTCGCGTTCTTCGACGAGAACATGAAGGAGGTCGCCCGCTTCATCGAGCGGCCCCCCGCCCAGACGGAGGAGATCGAGAAGAAGATGCTCGAGACCCGGCGGGCCCTGCGCGCCGAGCGCTACATGGACTGGCGGGGCGGCGTCGTGAAGGAGATCCGCTCGCTGCTGAAGGTGTAGCATCGCCACGCGCCCACGGGCGCCGGTCCGTCGCCGGGCCGGCGCCCATTGACCTGGCCACCCCTGACCGAGGAGAGAAGACGATGAAGGCGATTCGCGTCCACACGCCGGGCGGTCCCGAGGTGATGAAGCTCGAGGAGGTCCCGGAGCCCAAGGCGGGTCCCGGGCAGGCGGTGGTGAAGCTGGAGGCCGCCGGGCTCAACTATATCGACGTCTACTTCCGCACCGGCACGTACAAGGCCCCGCTCCCCCTCACCCCCGGCCTCGAGGGCGCGGGCACCGTCACCCAGGTGGGGGACGGGGTCAAGGACCTGAAGGTCGGCGATCGCGTGGCCTACACCGGCATTCCGGGCTCCTACGCCCAGATGAACGTGTGCCCGGCCGATCGGCTGGTGAAGCTGCCGGACAAGCTCTCGTTCCGCGACGGGGCCGCCTCCATGCTGCAGGGCATGACCGCGCACTACCTCACGCGCTCCACCTATCCGCTCAAGTCGGGCGACACCTGCCTCGTGCACGCGGCCGCCGGCGGCATGGGGCTCCTCCTCACCCAGATGGGCAAGATGTTGGGCGCCACCGTGATCGGCACGGTGTCCACCGACGAGAAGGCCGCGCTGGCCAAGCAGGCGGGCGCCGATCACGTGATCCTCTACAGCAAGCAGGACTTCGTCGCCGAGGTGAAGCGGATCACGGGGAATCGCGGCGTGGACGTGATCTACGACGGCGTGGGCGCCACCACGTTCGAGAAGGGGCTCACGTGCATCCGGCCCCGCGGCGTCATGGCTCTCTATGGCGCGGCGAGCGGGCCGGTGGCCCCGCTCGACCTTCAGCTCCTGAACGCCAACGGCTCGCTGTTCGTCACGCGCCCGAGCCTCAACCACCACATCGCCTCGCGCGAGGAGCTCGTGCAGCGCTCGGGCGACGTGCTCGGCTGGATCCGCGACGGCAAGCTCAAGCTGCGCGTGGAGACCACGTTCCCGCTCGACAAGGCCGGCGAAGCCCATCGCGCCCTCGAGGGCCGCAAGACCACGGGGAAGGTGCTCCTGATCCCGTGAGCGCGCGGCCGCCGTACCTCCGCCCTTGAAGTGGATCCTGATCGCGGCGGGCGCGCTCGTCCTGCTCCTGGCGGGCGCGCTCGTCGCGCTGCCCTGGCTCGTCGACGTCCCGCGCGTCCAGGCCTACATCGCCGCCGCGGCCTCGCAGGCGCTGGGACGCGCGGTGCGCTTCACGTCGCTGTCCGTGACCGCGCTCCCGACGCCCTCGGTGCGGCTCAAGGGCCTGCAGGTGGCCGAGGATCCGAAGTTCGGGGCCCGGCCCTTCCTGGTCGTCGAGGAGGGGCGCTTCCGCATCCGGATCCGCCCGCTCTTCTCTGGCCGCGTGGAGCTGACCGAGCTCATCCTCGAGAAGCCGCGGGTCGAGATCATCGATGACGGCACCGGCCGCCTGAACGTGGCGAGCCTGGGCCCTACGGCGGGCCCCGGACGCCCCGTGCCGCGTTCGCCTGCCGCGTCCGCCCCGGCCGGCACCACCGCGGCGACCATCAGCCGGGTGCGGCTCAAGGACGGCGTCGCGCATCTGGTGCGGCGCGGCGCGAAGCCGCTGAACCTCCGGCTCGAGGCCATCGACCTCGTGGTGCGGCCCGCGGGCGACACCTTCGCCCTCGAGGGCGCGGCCCGGCTCGAGCCCGGCGGGCTCACGCTCACCCTGTCCCAGACCACGCTGCAGCTCCCGCCAGGCCATGCCCTCGGCGACGCGCCCCTGCGCGCCACCGTGGCGGTCAAGGGCGCGGACGTGGCGGGGCTCGTGACGCCCTTCCTGGCCACCCCCGCGCTGCGCGGGCCGGTGCAGGGCACGCTGCGCGTTGCGGGCACCATCTCGCACCCCACCGCGCAGGGCGAGCTCGCCTTTTCCGGCCTCGCCGTGTCCGAGCGCCGCCCGTCCTGCCCGCCGCCACCCGACCGCCAGCTCAAGCTGGGCGACGTGCGCGTGCCCCTGGACTTCACGCTGGCCCGCCTGGAGGCGGCGCCACTGTCGGCGCGCGTGGCCGGCGGGACAGTGTCGGCTCGCGCGTCGGTCAATCTCACGGCCGGGGCGGTGAGCCTGAAGGACGTGGCCCTCAAGGGCGTGGAGCTGGGCCCGCTGCTCGTGGACTATCTCTGCCAGCCCTACGCGGTCACGGGACCGCTCGAGCATCAGGGCAATGTGGCATTCAGCTCGAGCACGCCGCTGACGACGGCCGAGGGCGCGGGGCGGCTGCGCATCGGTCGCGGCAAGGTGGTGGGGACGGCGGCGCTGGCCCTGCTCCGCGACGTGGTGACGGTGGCAGGGGTGGTCGCGCCGCTGGTCGAGGGACGGTCGATCACCGCGCCCACGAAGCCTCTCGACTTCGAGTCCATCACCGCGACGTACCGGGTGAGCCGCGGCGTCATCGCCACCGACGACCTGCTCTACCAGGGTGAGGGCCTCACGGGGAACGTGGCCGGCACCTACGCGCTGGCCGACGGGCGCGTGGACGCCGCGGTCACACTCACGCAGGGGCGCACCCAGGTGAAGGCGCGCGTCACCGGCGTTGGTCAATCGCTTCGAGTCATCCCGACGGGGGTCACCCAGGGCGGGCGCGACGCGGTCAAGCAGCTCCTCGAGCAGCTCCTGCGCTGAAGCGGGCGCCGCCCAGCTTGCCCTGCTCGACCAGCTCCACGAAGAACGCGTAGAGCTGGCGATACTCCTCGTAGCGGGCCTCACCCAGCCGCGCCACCGTGTCCTCGCGGAGACCCCGATACATGGCGAAGCGCCGCTGCAGGATGTCGATCCACTCGGCGGACAGGTCCTCGGCTTCGATCCCGCCGAAGCCCGCGCGCGCGAGCAGGGCTGCGTAGCCGGCGATACTCTGGAGGCTCACCGCCGCCATCCAAGTGGTGAGGCGGGCGCGCTCGTTGTCGGCGAGGCGCGGCGTGGCGATCCAGTCCGTGAAGGCGATGCGCCCGCCGGGCTCGAGCACCCGCGCGCACTCCGCGAGCACGCGGCCCTTGTCCGGCACGTGGAGCAGCCCCTCCTGGCTGATCACCGCGGAGAACACGCCCGGGCGCAGTGGCAGGACCTGGGCGTCGGCGCGCACCGGGCGCACCAGGGCCTCGAGCCCCGTCAGCCGCGTGAGGCGCGCGCCGCCCGCGCAGCGCCCCGCGTTCAGATCGAGGGCGAGCACGCGGACGCCGAAGCGGCCGGCGAGGAAGCGCGCGGGACCGGCCAGGCCCGCGCACACGTCGAGCACGCGCGCGCCGGGGCGGATGGCGGCGCGGCGCGCGAGCGCTTCGACGGCGGCGCGGCCGCCATAGTGATCGTGGTCCAGCTCGCCGAGATCGTCCAGGTCGAGGCGCGGGCCGGCCTTGCCCTGACGGCGTAGCGCTTCGAGGATCTGGGGCGCCGAGATCGGATGCCGGTCGTAGAAATCGACGACGTCGGCCAGCGGGGCGTGCGGCGGCATGCCGGCGATGCTAGCCTCGACGCGGCGCCGGGCCAAGCCTTGAAAGTGCCCGATCCATATGGTACAAGGAGGCGTTTTCGATCCGCCCCATCGACCCCCGAAAAGGAGTACCGAGGAAGCCATGACGAACGGAGCCAGCGCGGCGGTAGCCCCCATGAAAGCCGGCCTCGAGGACGTCGTCGTCTCGACCACGGAGATCTGCTTCATCGATGGTCACAAGGGACGGCTGGTCTACCGCGGCTACGACGTGGACGATCTCGTCGCGCACGCGAGCTTCGAGGAGGTCGTGTTCCTCCTCTTCCACGGGCGGCTCCCCAACCGGAAGGAGGCCGAGGCCAACCAGAAGGCGCTGTCCTCGACCGCGAATCGCAAGCTCCTCCCGAAGCTCATCGCGATGCTCCGCCAGCTCCCGAAGAAGACCACGCCGATGGAGGCTCTGCGCACGGGCGTCTCCGCGCTGTCCGCCTTCGATCCCGACGCCGCGGACAACTCCCATGACGCCACCCTCAGGAAATCCATCCGGTTGACCGCCCAGCTCCCGACCCTCGTGGCGGCCTGGGAGCGCATCCGGCGCGGCAAGGCTCCGGTGGCGCCGAACCCAAAGCTCTCCCTCGCGGCCAATTTCCTCTACATGATGAGCGGCAAGAAGCCCACCGAGCTCGCCGCCAAGACCTTCGACGTCGCCCTGATCCTTCACGCCGACCACGAGTTCAATGCGTCCACCTTCGCCGCGCGCGTCACCGCGGCGACGTTGTCCGACGTGCACTCGGCGGTGGTGTCGGGCATTGGCGCGCTCAAGGGGCCGCTCCACGGCGGGGCCAACGAGCAGGTCATGCTCATGGTCCAGAAGGTCAAGGACCCCGCCAAGGCCGAGGGCTGGATCCGCAAGGCCATTGCCGACAAGATGCGCATCATGGGCTTCGGCCACCGCGTCTACCGCGTGGAGGATCCGCGGGCCAAACACCTGCGCCGGCTCGCGCTCGAGCTGGGCAAGCAGGCCGGCAGCACCGCCAACGTCGAGATCCTGGAGACGGTCGCGCGCGTGGTCTCCAGCGAGAAGCACATCTTCCCCAACGTGGACCTCTTCTCCGGCGCCGCCTACGCCTCGATGGGCATCCCCACCGATCAGTTCACGCCGATCTTCGCGATGAGCCGCGTCGCCGGCTGGGCGGCCCATGTCCTCGAGCAGCACGGCAACAACCGGCTCATCCGGCCGCGCGGCGAATACACGGGCGCGATCGACCTGAAGTACGTGCCCCTCGCCAACCGGTAGGCGCGGCCGGCTCGGCGAGCGGCCCGGCACGGAGCAGCTGCCGTGCTCGTGAGCGTGGTGCTCGTCGTGTACAACCAGCTCGCGCTCACCCGCGCCTGCCTCGAGAGCCTGCGCCAGACCACGCTCCCGTTCGAGCTCTGCGTCGTGGACAATGGCTCCGCCGATGGCACCGAGCCCTACTTCCGCCGCCTCCCCACATTCGCCATGCCGCTCCGCTACGAGCGTAACGCGGAGAACGTGGGCTTGATCCGCGCGCTGAACGCGGGAGCCCGCCTGGCCACCGGCGAGTACCTGTGCTTCCTGCACAACGACACCGAGATGCGTGAGCCGGAGTGGCTCGCGCGCCTGCGGGCCGCGGTGGACGGCGACGGCGGCTTCGGCCTGGCCGGCCTCTACGGGGTGCGGCGGCTGCGCGCCGACGGGCGCTACGTGGGCCGCACGATCGTCTCGAGCCTGGAGGGCGCGCCGCCCCTGCCCACGCCCGTCACCGAGGTAGCGGCGGTGGATGGGGTCTGCCTCTTCCTGCGCCGCGCGCTCCTGGAGCAGGTGGGTGGCTTCGACGAGGGCTATGGCTTCTTTCACGGCTACGACCGCGACCTGTCCTTCGCGGTGCGCGAGGCCGGGCTGCGCTGCGCCGTCGTGGACGCCCGCTGCGTGCATCACGGCGGCGGCACGCGCACCGGCGCGGGCGCGCCGCGCCGGACCGCTCAGGATCTGGCCGATCGTCGTGCCGCCCTCGCGCGCTTCACCGCGAAGTGGCGCCACCGGCTGCCCAGCGACGTGCGCACGCTCGGCGAGCGCTTCGCCGACCGCGTGCGACGCGGGGCCCGGCGGTCCGATCCATGAGCATCCGCGCGGGCTCCGGCCTCTCCGTCAGCTGGGATCCGGTGGAGGCGACGCTCGAGGCGTCGCTCACCGCCATGGAGCGTCTGGGCGCTCATCGCGCCGATCTGGCCGTCGTGTTCACGTCGCCGTCGGCCTTCCCCTCCGCCCACGAGCTGCTGCACGCGGTGCGGCGGGTGACGGGCGCCCCCGCGGTGGTGGGCGCCAGTGGCGTGGGCGTGCTCACGGACCGGATGGAGGTGGAGTCCATCGAGGCGCCGGGGTCGCCCGATCCCCGCCAGGCCGCGGTCGCGGTGCTCGCAGTGCAGAGCGACGGGCACCACTTCGCCCCCTTCCTCGTGGACGAGACCGAGGGCCTGGGCACGGCGGCGGGACGCGTCGCCGCTGCCCGCCTCGCCGAGGCCGAGGCGAGCGTGCTCATCGCGCTGCCCGACCCCATGGGCCTCGATCCGGGACGGCTGCTCGCGGCGCTCACCGAGGGCGGCCGCAGCGTCCCCGTGCTGGGAGGTGTGGCCTCGGGCCTGCCGCTCTTCGAGCTGTGCAACGCCGACGTGGTGTCGGGCGCGCTCGTCGGGCTCGCGGTGGCGGGCGGGACGCCGGTGGTGGGCGTGGCGCAGGGCTGCGAGCCCATCGGCGAGCCTTTCGTCATCACGCGTGCCGAGGGCTCGACGGTGCAGGAGATCGCGGGCCGCCCCGCGCTGGCGGTGCTGGGCGAGGCGGTCGCCTCGGTGGAGGGCGGCACCGCTCGGGTGCGTGGGGCCGGGCTCTTCGCGGGGCTCGCCATGGATCCCGCCAAGAGCCCCCTGGTGCGCGGCGACTTCCTCGTGCGCAACCTCATCGGCGTGGATCGCGGCACGGGCAGCGTCGGCGTGGCGGAGCCCGTCCGCGTGGGCCAGACGATCCAGTTCCAGCTCCGCGACGCGCGCGCGGCCGCCGATGACCTGCGGGCGACCCTGGCGACGATGGCGGAGGCCCTCGGCGGCCGCTCGCCGGGCTTCGGGCTCTACTTCGACTGCGCGGGCCGGGGGCAGGGCCTCTTCGGCGTCGGCGATCACGACATCGGTCTCATCCGCGAGGCCCTCGGCGAATTTCCGCTCGCGGGCTTCTTCGGCAACGGCGAGCTCGCGCCGGTGGGCGGGCGCAATCACTTCCACACTTACACGGGGGTACTCGTGGTGTTTCCTCGATGATCCCGTTCGCAAAGGGCCACGGTCTCGGCAACGACTACATCGTGATCAACGGGACGGATCTCCCGGCGCCCCTCACACCGCGCCAGATCGAGAAGATCTGCGACCGCAACTGGGGCGTGGGGTCGGACGGCATCCTCTTGCGCGTGCCCGCGTGGGCCGGCGCGGACGTCGGCCTCCGGATCTTCAATCCCGACGGGAGCGAGGCGGAGAAGTCCGGCAACGGGCTGCGCATCTTCGCCAAGTACCTCCACGACCACGGGCACGCGCGGCGCCCGACCTTCACGGTGGACACGATGGGCGGCCGGGTGGAATGCCAGTGCCACGTCGTCAACGGACGCGTCAACGAGGTCACGGTGGAGATGGGGCGCTGCACCTTCGTCGCGCCCGAGATCCCGATGAACGGCCCCGAGCGCGAGGTGGTGAAGGTGCCGCTGCAGGTGGGCCCGGAGACCCTCCTCGTGACCGCGGTGTCGGTGGGGAACCCGCACTGCGTCGTCTTCACCGACGCGCTCGACGAGAAGGAGGTCCGGCGGCTCGGCCCCCTCATCGAGCATCACCCCGCGTTCCCGAACCGGACCAACGTGCAGTTCGCCAAGGTGGCGTCGCGCACCGCGGTCGACATCATGATCTGGGAGCGCGGTGCGGGCTGGACCCTCGCCTCCGGGTCCTCGTCGAGCGCGGTGGCCTGCGCGGCGGTCAAGAACGGGCTCTGCGATCACGGGCGGGTGACCGTCCGGATGCCGGGCGGCACGCTGCACATCGACGTGCGGCCCGACTGGTCGATTCGCCTCCAGGGCCCGGTCGAGGAGGTCTACACCGGCACGTTCTCCCGCGATCTCATGGACGCGCTGGCGCGCTAGCTCCTCGATGCCCTCGTCCGCGCCCGCGTGGCTCACTGCGGCGTTCACGCTGCTGGTGCTCGTGATGGCGGGGTTGGTGGTCGCGGCGGTAGGCGCTCTCCGCGGGCGCGGCGCGGCGGCGGGCATCGCCGCCGCCCTCGGCGCGTGGCTCGCGCTCACGGGCGCCCTCGCCGGCGCCGGCGTCTTTGCCGATTTCTCCCGCATGCCCCCGCGGCTCCTCCTCGCCATCGTGGCGCCGCTGATCACCCTGGTGATCCTGGGCCGCTCCGCCGCGGTGGGACGCTGGCTCGACGCCGCACCGCCAGCCTGGCTCGTGCACCCGCAGGCGTTCCGCGGGGTGATGGAGCTGATCCTCTGGCAGCTCTTCATGGCGGGCGTGCTGCCCGTGATCATGACGTTCGAGGGGCGGAACGTGGACATCGTGGTGGGGCTCAGCGCGCCGCTGATCGGCTGGCTCTGCTTCGGCCGTCGCCTCTGGTCGCCGCGGGTCGCCGTCTGGTGGAACGTCGCCGGCATCCTGATCCTGCTGAACGTGGTGCTGCACGCGCAGCTCTCGGCGCCCACGCCCTATCGGCGGATCATTGCGGACCCGCCGCCGACCTTGATCGCGCACCTGCCGTGGATCTGGCTGCCCGCGTTTCTCGTGCCGCTGGCATGGGGCCTGCACCTCCTGAGCATCCGGCAGCTGCGCCGCCGCGCTCGGTGAGACCCGCCGGGCTGCGGCTCGCGGCGTGGCTGTCGCTCGTCAACGCGTTCGCGTCCGTCCCTCTCGTGGCGCTGCTCGGCAGCCTGGCCGCCGGCGACAGCCTCACGCTCCGCGCGCTCCACGCGGCGGTCCTCGTGGCGGCGCTGATCATCTACGCGGTAACCCTGCTCACCCTGCGTGCCCTGCTCCACGGGCGGGGGATCTACGAGGCTGACGCCCTCATCAAGGGGCTGCTGCTGATCTCCGGGCTGGAAAGCGTGCTCGAGCTCCCCTGGCTCCCCGGTCTGACCGAGGTGGCCCGCGAGGGCGCGGCGCTCGCGCTATCCGCCGTGTACTGGCTCGGGCTCATTGCGCTCGCCCGGCGCCTGCGGGCGCTCGGCGACACGCTCCACGGTCTGCGTGACCGCCTGGCCGGCGCGCTGACGGTGGCCGGGGTGGGAGGGCTTGCCCTGACCGCCGCGACCATCCCTCTGATCGGCGCGTCCGAGCCCGTGGTGGCCGACAGCGCGCCGTGGATGCTGGTGACCCTGGTGGCCGCCTTCACCACGCTCTTCGGCTACGCGCGTGGGGCGATCGCGCTGGCGCGGATCTTCTGGCGCGAGGCACGCGCCTGAGACGGCGCGACCGTCAGGGCCGGTCGGGCAGGCGCAGGAAGCGCGTGAGCAGACGGTCTCGCGTACGGTCGGGCAGCCAGCGGGCGATCGCGGCCTGCATCTTCGCCCGCCTGCCGATCACATAGCGCGTCCGCGGCTTCTCGGCGGTGAGGGCGTGCACCACCGCCGCTACCACCGCGTCGGGCGGGATGGCGGTGCGCTCCGAGTAGGCCGCGCCCTTGCGAAGGGCTTCGAGGGCCTTCCCGTAGAGCCGCATCGCCTCCGGCGGCAGACCATCCTGCATCCGGTTCGCCTCCTGCGTGGACTTCTGCCAGATCGGCGTGGCGATGGCGCCCGGCTCGATGATCGACACGTGCATGCCCCACGGCCGCACTTCCACGCGCAGCGCGTCGGTCAGGGCCTCGAGGGCGAACTTCGAGGCGCCGTAGGCGCCGACGAAGGGCGCGGCCATGCGCCCGCCGATCGAGCCCATGTTCACGATGCGTCCGCGCGCGGCGCGCAGCAGCGGCAACATCGCCTGAGTCACCGCGACCTGGCCCACCACGTTGACCTCGAACTGGCGGCGGAGATCGGCGAGGGGGAGGAACTCCAGCGGTCCCGGCACCGCGATGCCGGCATTGTTCACGAGGCCGGCCAGTCCCCTGACCCCCACGACGGCGGAGACGGTGCGGGTGGCGCCCGCGATCGACGCGGCATCGGTGACGTCGAGGGCCACCGCGGTGAGCCGCCCCGAGGCGCGCTGCTGGAGCGCGGCCCCGTCGGTCGCGCGCCGCACGCCCGCGAAGACTTGAAAGCCGAGCGCGTCCAGCCCGAGCGCGCACGCGGCCCCGATGCCGGTGGAGGCGCCGGTGACGACGACGGCGCCGTCGCGGGTGGGCGGCTCGGTGGGCGCCATGGTCAGGGGTTTCCGGTTCCCGATCCGAGCGCGTCCGAGAGCCGTCGCCCTAGATGCCCGCCGATGGCGCCGGCCACCAGCACCAGCACGACGGCAGCAGCCGATTCGCCCGGGCCCGGCACCTGCGGCGCGAAGGCCGGGTTGCCGGCGAATGCGCGGCCCGAGGTGACGAGAAGGGCGGCGCCGTGAGCCATGGCGGCCAGCTCGGGGCGCTGGCGGGGGCCGACCAGGACCAGCGCGAGCACGGGGATCACGCTGATCAGGTGGAAGAGGCCGCCGATGGCGCCCGGCGTGCCGCCGCTCTTTCGCGCGATGGCATTGGCGAGCGCGATGGGCGAGGTGGGATCCTTGGCCATCTCCTCCTCGATCACCGACACCGGCTGCAGGCTCTCGAAGCCCACACGCGCGATCCACGTGCCGATGACGCCGGTGGCGATGACCAGGGTCAGCACCGCGAGCGGCATCCAGCGTCGCCCCGCGAGGCGCGCGGCCGGGATCAGCGCCAAGGGCAGGATCAGCGCGGAGAGAATGGCGAGGGTGAAGAACCGCACGCCGCCGTGCACGTAGGCGACGAGGCTCGACGGCTCCACGGTGAGGTGCAGTCCGCGGAAGAGCCCTGCGCCGGCCACCGCGATGCCGAGGAGGCGCGCGGCGCCGTCGGCGTAGAGCTCGCGCGCGATGAGGAGACACCCCCAGCTGTTGACGACCCCGCCCGCGATCCCGAGCAGATGCGGCGGGCTCCACAGCGTGACGTCGAGGCCGAAGAGACGGTGCCAGAGATCGTCGATGGGCGCGGCGAGCACGGTGAGCGCCATGCCCCACGCCGCGAGGTGAAAGCCCCGCGTGCCCTCGAGGCCGGCCACGCGCAGGCGCGCAACCGGCGCGCCCCCACGGAGGGTGTCGAAAGCCAGCATGCCGAACGACAGCAGCCCCGCCAGGGTCACGCCCGCGTAGGTCATGAGATGCGGCGCGATCCAGAACGTGTCGCGTCCGATGCGCACGTGCCACTGGATGTCCCACTGCACGCCCCAGCCGGTCACGAGCTTCGCGGCGCAGAGCATCCAGAAGACGGCGCGATGGAGCGCGAGCGAATCCGTGCGCGCGGCGGCGGCGCCCGTCGCGTACGGCGCACCCAGCGGGATTCCCACCGGCTCAGGCATGGCGGCGCCAGTTTACACTGGCCGGCGCGGCCTCACTCGATGACGAGGTCGGCCTGCACCAGCACCGAGGGCGGCACGGTCAGGCGGAGGGCCTTGGCCGTCCGCAGATTGACCGTGAAGTCGAACTTGGTCGGCATCTCGACGGGGAGATCGGCCGGGCGGGCGCCTTTGAGGATGCGGTCCACGTAGTCGGCGCCGCGTCGATAGGCGGTATCCAGGCTCGGCCCATACGCGATGAACCCGCCGGCCTCGGCGAAGTCCCGGTAGATCGACACCAGCGGCAGCGATTGTCGCGCGGCCAGCTCGGTGACCCGCTTGCGATGCTTGGTCATCGCGCCGTCGTCCATGACGAATACGGCTTCGGCGCGGGTCCGCGCCGCCGCCTGGAACACCGCGACGAAATCGGGGGGTTCCCCGACGGGCAGCCGCGCGAATTGGAGGCCGAGCTGCAGGCATCGCCGCTCGGTCTCCTTGACGACGACCAGGCCGCCCGGATTGTCCTCCTTGTAGAGCGCGGCGACCCGCGTGATGCTCGGCGCGACCTCGTGCAGGAGCTGTATCCCCTTGGCCGCCAGCTCGTCGGGCATGAAGGCCACGCCCGTGACGTTGCCGCCGGGCCGGGCGAGACTCCCGACCAGGCCTTGCCCGACCGGATCCGCGACGCGCATGATGACGATCGGGACGGTCGAGGTGGCCTTCTTCGCCGCCTGGACCGACGGCGTGTTCACGGCGAGGATGACGTCGACCTTGAGCCGGAGCAGCTCCTCGGCGAGCGCGGGGAGCCGGTCGCTGCGCCCCCCCGCGTTTCGCACGTCGATCGCGATGTTCCGGCCTTCGACCTGGCCGAGCCGACCGAGCTCCTCGCGCACGGTCTCGAGCAGACCCGGCTGGAGATCCTGCGCGAGGACCCCGAGCCGGTGTGTCTTCGCCACCTGCGCGTCGGCGGCGGCAGGGAAGGTGAAGAGCATGCAAGCCACGGCGATGGAAAGTGTGCGGAGCGAGGCGCGGGCCCCTGGGGACATGCCGCGGCCAGTCTACAACGGACCGGCGCGCGGCGGCGTGTTATCCTGCCTTCAATGGCCGAGGAAAGCACCCGCCACCTGCTCAAGCTCTTCGGCGTCGCGGTGACGACCTTCGAGGAAGCGGTCGAGGCCGGCACCGGTGACGGCGCGCGCAAGGCGGAAGCCGAGCTCCGCGCGCGCATGAAGGAGCTGATCGCGCTCGTCGAGCGCCTCTCGGAGCGCGCGGCCAAGCTCTAGTGCCGCCGAGCCGCATCGTCTCGCTCGTCCCCAGCATCACCGAGATCCTCTTCGCGCTCGGCGTGGGGGACGCGGTGGTCGGCTGCACCATCTACTGCACGCAGCCCCCCGAGGGCGTGGCCACCAAGACCCGCATCGGCGGCGAGAAGAATCCCAAGCTCGAGCTGATCCGCGACCTCGGCACCGACCTCGTGATCGCCAACGTCGAGGAGAACCTGCGCGAGCACGTGGAGACCCTGCGCGGCTGGGGCCTTGCCGTCCACGTGGTGTATCCCCGGACCGTGGTGGAGGGGATCGCGCTCGTGCGGGAGCTGGGCGAGGTGGTGGGCGCAGCCGCCCGCGGCGTCACCCTCGCGGCCGACCTCGCGGCGCGCCACGCGGCGGCCCGTGCGGCGCTCGCCCGCCGTGCGCCGGCGCGGGTGTTCTGTCCCATCTGGCGGAACCCCTACATGACGCTCAACCGGGACACCTACGTCCACGACATGCTCGCGACCTGCGGGGGCGCGAACGTGTTCGCGGACGCGTCGAAGCGCTATCCGGAGGTGAGCCTGGGCGAGGTCGCGGCGGCGGCGCCGGACGTCATCCTGCTGCCCGACGAGCCGTATCGCTTCCGCCGCGTGCACGCGGCCGACTTCGAGCCCTATCCCGCGCTGCGCGCCGCCCGGGTGCGCTTCGTGGACGGCAAGCTACTGTCCTGGTACGGTCCCCGCATCGGCGAGGCGCTGGAAACCCTGCCGGGCCTCCTCGCCGCCTGAGTCCCTCTACTCGACCTCCAGGATCATCTCGATCTCGACGGGGATGTTGAACGGCAGCTCCGCCATGCCCACCGCGGAGCGCGCGTGGCGGCCGTTCTCGCCGAAGACCTCGACCATGAGATCGGAGAAGCCGTTGATCACCTTCGGGGTGTCGGTGAAACCGGGCGCACAGTTCACCATGCCCAGCACCTTCACCACGCGCTTGACCTTGTCCAAGCTCCCGAGCAGCGCTCTGGCGGAGCCGAGGAGGTTGATCCCCACGCCGCGGGCGACCTTCTGCGCTTCATCGAGCGAGAGATCCTTGCCGACCTTGCCCGCTGCCCCCGGCTTGCCGTCGACCTGCAGCGGCCCGTGCCCCGACAGGTAGAGGACATTGCCCACGCGCACACCCGGCACGTAGTTGCCGCCGGGCTTGGGCGGCGATTGAAGGATGATGCCGAGCTCCTTGATGCGGGCTTCTGCGCCCATGGTGATCTCCTTGCGGGACGGTAGTGGAGAGGAGTGGACGGAGGCGGCGCGACGCGCCGGTCAGGCGCGCCCGCTCATCGAGTCGTCGTCGACGCTGACGAAGAAGAACGCGGGCCCGTCCGAGTCGGCGCGCCACACAATGGCATCGACGTCGAGCGGCTGACCCTGGGGCGGACGGAAGCGAAGTCGCGCGTTGCTGCCGACGGGAAGCTCTTCCTCCAGGCGCACCTTGGCGCCGATGGGGCTCAGGTTCACGGTGTGCCGCTCGAAGCTGCGACCGCCGGCCTCGACGGTGACGGGCCACGCCACCCTCGACCGGGGGTGTCTCCGAAGGTCGGCCATCCGATCGTCCATCGGCGATCTCCTCCGTTGTTCGGCGGGTCGAATCGCCCGTAGGTTCGCAGGATTCCCAAGACCTGTCAAGAAAGACGCCCCCCAAGGAGGACGGACGCCGTGGCAAAATGACGGCACGCCGTCGCGGCGCTCCCATGACCTACCCCGCCACCCCGTCCCCCGCCGCCACCCTGGTCCTCCTGCGCGATCGACCGACCGGTGTGCTCGAGACCCTGCTGATCCAGCGAAACCGCAAGAGCAAGTTCGCGGCGGGCGACTACGTCTTCGCGGGAGGGAAGGTTGAGGCGGACGACGTGCCCCCCGATGCCGAGCGCTTCTGCGTGGGCCTCTCCGCGACGACGGCGGCGGCGCGGCTGGGCGGCCTCGAGCCGCGGGACGCGCTCGGCTACTGGATCGGCGCCATCCGCGAGGCGTTCGAGGAGGTGGGCATGCTGCTTGCCTATGACGCCACGGGCAGCCCCGTGCGCATCGACGCCCCTCATCACGCACGCTTCGCCGGCTACCGCGCCGCCTGTCAGGCGTCCAACGCCGCCTTCTTCGACATGCTCCGGGCCGAGCGCCTCACGCTCGCCACCGATCAGCTCGCATACTTCGCCCACTGGATCACGCCCGAGGAACAGCCGATCCGCTTTGACACGCGCTTCTTCGCCGCGCCGGCGCCCGCGGGCCAGTCGCCCGAGGCGGACGGGCACGAGATCGTCAACCTGCGCTGGCTCTCGCCTGCCGAGGTGCTGGAGGCGCTCCGGCGGAAGGAGATTTCGCTGCGCACGCCCACGCTCAAGAACCTCGAGCTGGTCGGCGCCTACGCGACCGTCGCGGACGCCGTGGCGGGGCTGGGACGGCGCGAGGTGCCGACGATTCGCCCGCGCATCCTCCAGGTGGACGGCAAGCCCGTGCCGGTGCTGCCGGGCGATCCCCGCTGGTACTAGCGACGCTCGTCGAGCGGGTTCGATCGTCGACCGTGACGCCGGCGAGACCAGCCGAGCCAGAACGCCACCGCAATCAGCCCCGTGCCCAGCAGGATGAGGCTGCCCGGCTCGGGGAGCCGCGCGGTCCGGACGCTGGAGAGGATCTCGGCGCACGCGTGGAGGGGGAGGGTGAGGGTGATCAGCAGGGCCAGCGCTGTCTCGAGCATCGAGCGGTGAATCCTCCTCTGGCGGATCATGCAACGGTGCATGGTGGATGCCATAGGAATTCGTGCGCCGGCCCCCACACTTAGGGGCTGGTTCCTCCCGACCCCCCCTCCGGAATGTAAAATCTGTCAACACTTGGCCAGGCTCGACTTCGAGGGCGGTTGAGGCATAATGGCGGCCTGGAACGAGACCCCATGCCACGTACCCGGGACCTCCGAGTCGAAAACTTCCGCCCCCTCATCCCACCCGCCATCCTCCTCGAGGAGCTGCCGCTGGGGGAGCGCGGGTCGGCCACCGTGACCCGCGGGCGCGACGAGGTGTCCCGGATCCTGAACGGCGAGGACGACCGCCTGGTCATCGTGGTGGGGCCGTGCTCGATACACGACCCGGCCGCCGCCCTCGACTACGGGCATCGGCTCAAGGCGCTCTCCGACGACCTCGCCGGCGACCTCTGCATCGTGATGCGGGTGTACTTCGAGAAGCCGCGGACGACCGTGGGCTGGAAAGGTCTCATCAACGACCCGCGGCTCGACGGTAGCTTCGCCATCAACGAGGGGCTGCGCCGGGCGCGCCGGCTGCTCGTCGACCTCGCCGAGCTGGGGCTACCCGCGGGGTGCGAATTCCTGGATCCGATTTCCCCGCAGTTCACCTCCGACCTCGTGAGCTGGGGCGCGATCGGGGCGCGCACCACAGAAAGTCAGGTGCATCGGGAGCTCGCGTCGGGCCTCTCGATGCCGGTGGGATTCAAGAACGGCACGGACGGCGGCGTGCAGATCGCCATCGACGCCGTCCGCTCGAGCGCGCATCCGCACAGCTTCCTCGGCGTGACGGAGCAAGGCCTCTGCGCGATCGTGGCCACGCGCGGCAATCCGGACTGTCACGTGATCCTGCGCGGCGGCCAGAGCGGCCCCAACCACGATGCGGCCAGCGTGGGAGCGGTGACGGAGGCGCTCCGCGCCGCGGGGCTCCCGCCGCGGATCATGGTCGACGCGAGCCACGGCAACAGCGCCAAGGACTACCGGCGGCAGCCGCTCGTGGCGCAGGACATCGCGGAGCAGGTGGCGGGCGGCCGGCGCGCGCTGTTCGGCATGATGCTGGAGAGCTTCCTCGCGGACGGACGGCAGGATCTCACACCCGGCCGGTCGCTGCACTACGGTCAGAGCATCACCGACGCCTGCATGGGCTGGGAGATGACGGTGCCCGTGCTCCAGGATCTCGCCAAGGCCGTCCGCACCCGCCGCGCCACCGCCTAGCGCGCGCGGTAGCGCACGATCCAGAACCGCTCGAGCGTCTCCCCGCGGACCTCCTCGCCGTGGGGCGCGAGCTGCCGCGCCAGCGCGTCGGGATCCACGTAGTTCTTGACGATCTCGTACTCGCGTCCCGCCGAGATCCGGCGCTTCTCGTAGCGATTGCCCGCGGCGTCGGTGCGCGTCTGGATCGTCCGCCGGCTCGGCACGTCGCGCTCGTCGAACATGAGGACGACCGCGCCCGGGACGAGCCGCGAGTGGAAGGCCGCGAGGAACTCGTCCATGCGCGCCACGTCCACGTGGGACAGCCAGAGCGCGGCGAGGCCTGCGTCGAAGCCCCGCGCGCCGGGGGCGTAGGCGTCGGCGCGTGCCAGGGTCACCGGCGCCGCGTAGCGCCGGGCCCGGGCCAGCGCGAGCGTCTCGGCGTTCACGTCCTCTCCATGCACCGCCAGCGCCACCTGCGCCAGCACGTCGGTCCAGTACCCGGTGCCGCAGGCGACCTCGAACACGCGGCGCCCGCGGAACGTCTCGCGCACGCGCTCGCGCAGGATGGGAAGATCGCGCACCCACGCCGGCTGCGCGTAGACCCGCTCGTACTCCGCCGCCCGCTCGGCGTAGTAGCGGGTCATCTCTTGGGTCATGGCTTGGCGAGCCGCAGCCGCAGGCGAGGCGAGCGGATACGTGATGGTGTCCCGAGCGGAGCGAGGGCGGCCCGACGACGCACGTTTACGGGGTCAGGACGATCTTGCCGAACTGCTTGCCGGCGGCGAGGCGCTCCTGGGCGGCCGCGCCATCCTTCAGCCGCATCACGGAGTCCACGATGGCCTTGAGGCGGCCGCGGAAGAGCTGGCCCATCACCTCGGCGAACTCCGCGTTGGTCGCCATGGTCGAGCCGATGATGGCGATCTGCTTCCAGAACACCTGCCGCACGTCGGTCTCGCAGATGGGCCCGGAGGTGCCGCCGCACGTGACGAGGCGGCCGCCCTTGGCGAGGGCGCGGATGGCGCCGGGCCAGGTGGCCGCGCCCACGTTCTCCAGCACCACGTCCACGCCGCGGCGGCCCGTCTTCTGACCGACCACCTTGACCCAATCGTCTTTTGTATAGTTGATGCACTCGTCCGCGCCCAGGGCGCGGGCGCGCTCGAGCTTCTCGTCGCTGGAGGAGGTGACCCACACCCGCGCCCCGCAGAGCTTGCCGATCTGCACGCCGGTGGAGGACACGCCGCCGCCCACGCCGATGATGAGGAGATCCTCCCCCGGGCGGAGCTTGGCCTGCGAGACGAGCATGCGCCACGCCGTCATGTTGACGAGGATGAACGCGGCGGCGTCCTCGAACTTCACGTGGTCGGGGAGCTTCAGCACCTTGCTCCCGTCCACCTTCACGAGCTCGGCGAGCCCGCCCTGGGTGTGCTCGCCCAGGATGCCGTAGGACACGCAGAGGCTGTGCTGCCCCTTCTGGCAGTACTCGCAGCGCCCGCAGTGGAGGTTCGGGTTCACCGCGACCCGGTCGCCCACCGCGACGCCGGACACCGACGCGCCCACCTGCTCGACGATGCCGGCGATGTCGCAGCCCGTCCAGAAGGGCAGCGGTAGCTTGAGCCCGGGCAGGCCTTCGCGGACGAAGAGATCGAGATGATTGAGCGCCGCCGCCTTCACCCGCACGAGCACGTCGCCCGGACCGGGCTGGGGATCGGCGACGTCCTGATACGCGAGCTTGTCGATCCCGCCGTGCTCCTTGAACGCGAGGGCTTTCATGCGGTCTTCATCTCCCCTTGAAATTGGCGCGCTTGCGCTCGGCGCCCGCGCGCATGCCTTCCAGACGGTCCTCCGACAGGAGCACGCCGGCGGCCAGATCGGCCTCGAGGGCGAGCCAGGCCTCGCGGTCGCGCCAGTACGTGCCGTTGATGCTCTGCTTGGCCGCCTGCACGGCGAGGGGAGCGTTGCCTGCGATCTCCGCGGCGAGGTCGGCCACGCGGGCGGAAAGGTCGGAAGAGGGGTAGACGGCGTTGACCAGGCCGATGCGCAGCGCCTCCGCGGCGTCGATGCGCCGCGCGGAGTAGATCAGCTCCTTGGCCTTGCCGATCCCCACCGTGCGGGGAAGGCGCTGGGTGCCGCCCATGTCGGGCACGATCCCGACCTGCACCTCGGGAATGGAGAACACCGTGCCCTCGGCCGCCACGCGGATGTCGCAGCAGAGCGCCAGCTCGAGCCCGCCGCCGATGCACACGCGCTGGATGGCCGCGATCACCGGCACGCGGCAGGACTCCAGCCGCGAGAAGCATTCCTGGAGATGCTTCAAGTGCGTGCGGATACCCGCGAGCGCCTGGGGCGGCGTCTCGCTCTCCGGGCGCTTCAGGGTCGAGCCGGCCTTGAGGTCGAGCCCCGCGCAGAAGGCGCCGCCCGCGCCGGTGAGCACGGCGACCCGCACGTCCTTCGCGCGGTCCACCTGGCCCGCGGCCTCGGCGAGGGCCTCCCACATCTCCACGTCGAGCGCGTTCAGCCGCTCGGGCTTGTTGAGCGTGATCGTGGCCACCGGCGCCTTGATCTCGACCTGGATCTTATCCATGGCAGTCCTCTCAGCCGTTGAAGGCCTTGATGAGCGCGGGCAGTCGCGGATCGTCCTGGCGAGGCGGATAGGGCTGATAGAGGGCGGTGCGGTCGAGGAGCCCCGCGTAGCGCGCCTCCATGGCCGCCGGCAAGCGATCATAGGGAGCCGTCACGGCGTAGGTGTCGAGCATCTCGTCGCTGATGAGGTCGGCCATGCCCTTCCAGTCACCCTCGATGGACTTCCGGTGGAGCTTGGCGGTGAGGTCGCCCCAGCCGTGGCACTCGAGCACGGGCTGATAGGTCCGCGTCGATCCGTAGAAGGCGATCTGTTGCTTGACCATCTGCGCCTGCTCGCTGCGCTCCGCCGGCGTGTCACCCACCACGACGAAGCTGGACGTCGCGTAGGTGAAGTCCTTCCGCGTACGCCCCGACCTGGCGAGGCCGGCGTTGACGGCGGGCTGGACGATCTCGCGGAGATACTTGGGTGAGTTGAAGGGGTGCACGTGCATGCCGTCACAGTGCTCGCCCGCGACGCCGCACATGAACGAATTCACCGCCGCCACGAAGATCGGGATCTTCGGCTGGGGAATGGGACCGGGGTTGAAGAAGGGCGTCATGACGTCGAAGGTGTAGAACTGGCCCTTGAAGTCGAGCTTGGTCCCGTTCTGCCAGCAATCCCAGATGGCGCGGATCGCGCGCACCGCCTCGGCCATCTTGGGGCCGGGCGACTCGAACTTCACCGAGAAGCGCCGCTCGTTGTGGGCCTTGACCTGGGTGCCGAGGCCCAGCGTGAAGCGCCCGCGCGACGCCTTCTGGAGATCCCACGCGATCATCGCGGTGATCATGGGGCTCCGCGAGAACACGGTGGCGATATTGGTGCCGAGCCGGATCCGCGTGGTCGCGCCGGCCGCCACCGCGAGGGGGAGGAACGGGTCGTGCTGCGTCTCCGCCGACCACAGCGTGTCGTAGCCGAGCGCTTCGACCTTGCGCGCGTAGTCCGCGATGGCGGAGAGATCGTGCGTGAGCATGCCGACGTCGAGCTTCACTGGGGGCCCTCCTTCATCCCGGGAGTCTACGCGAGGGCCTAGCGCCCTTCAAGAAACTGCTCGCGCAGGCGGCCCTTCTGCACCTTGTCGCCGTGTGGGCCGGGCGTGCGCGGCACGTCGTCCACGACGCGGACGTGGCGCGGCACCTTGTAGGACGCGATGCGCCCGCGGCAGTGCGCGACGATGTCGTCAGGGGTGAGGCGGACGCCCGGCCGCGGGATCACGTAGGCCACCGCCGCCTCGTTCATCCGGGGGTCGGGGACGCCGATGACGAAGGCCTGGAGCACGCCCGGGTGCTCCATGATGAACGCTTCGATCTCCGCGGGCGCCACCATGAAGTGGCTGATGCGGAGCACCTCGCGTAGCCGACCCTTGAAGATCGTGCGGCCCTCGCCGTCCCGCACCCCGAAGTCGCCGGTCTTGAACCAGCCGTCGTCGCTGAAGGCCTGGGCGGTCTCCTCGGGCTTCCGGTAGTACCCGCGGGTGACGAGCGGGCCGCGGAACCAGAGCTCGCCCTCCTCGTCGGTCGCCGCGGTCTCGCCGGAGTCCGACCGCACCACGCGCACCTCCACGCCCTCGGCCGGCCACACCCCGGGCAGCGCGCGAGCAACCTCCGCTTCATCCAGATAGTGGTGCATGCAGAGCGCGTTCAGCTCGGTCATGCCGTAGGGCTGATACGCCTGGGGCACGCCGAGACGGCCCAGGATCTCCTCGAAGAGGCCGTCGCGCCCACCACCGGTCATGCCGAAGCCGCCGGTCCGCAGGGCCCGGCGGTCGCGCCGTCCCAGATCGGGATGATCGAGCACGGCGATGGCCATGGCGTCCACCGCGTTCCAGATGCTGACGCGCTCGCGCTCCATCAGGTGAAGCGCCACGCCCGGGTCGAACGCGTCCATGAGCACGAGGGCGCCGCCGTGCGAGAGGGTGGTGAGGGGCACGTTGAGCCCGCCCCAGGTGCCGGAGAAGGGCAGCGCGTGCAGCACGCGATCGCTGGGCGTGACCGCGAGCACCTCGCCGCAGTACCAGCCGTGGGGCACCGCGTTTCGGTGGCTGATGACCGCGCCCTTGGGAAAGGACGTCGTGCCCGAGGTGTAGAGGATCGTGAGCGCGTCGTCGGGGCCCACCGCCGAGCCCGCCCGCTCGACCGCGGCGTCGAGCGTGTCGTCCTCCGCGAGCTCGAGCACGTCGGCGAGGCGTAGGCAGCCGGGGTAGGGATCGTCCGCATCCACGATCACGTGCCGTAGATGGGGGAACCCCTCGGCCTCGAGCACGCCGGGCACCGCCGACTTGAGGCCGGGCAGCACCTCGCCCAGGGTCTCGAGGTAGTCCACCGGGCCCAGATGATCGGCGAGGAGCAAGGCCGTCGCCTCCGATTGGGCCAGGATGTACGCCAGCTCGCGCGCCTTGTAACGCGTGTTCAGCGCCACTGCGACGGCGCCGATGAGCGCGCAGCCGTGCTGCGCGAAGAGCCACGCAGGGCGGTTGGGCAGCCAGAGCGCGACCTTGTCGTCCTTGCCGATGCCGAGAGCGAGAAGGGCGCGCGCAAAGCGCCGCCCCTCGCGGTAGAGCGCCGCGTAGCTGATGCGGCGGTCGTCGGCGACGAGGGCGTCCGCGTGCGCGTGGCGCGCGGCCGCCGCGGCGAGCATGTGCCCCAGCGTGGCGTCGCGGAAGGGATTGGCGGCCATGGCGTCAGGCCGCGACGGTAGCACGCGCGAGTCCTGCTGTCATGCCGACGCCGGCATGCGAGATCGCCGCGGCCGCGTGCTAAGGTGAGGCGCCGTGCGCCACGCGCTCGTCGTGCCCGATCGCGCCCGCCGGCGCGTGCTCCTCGTCGCGGGCCCGCGCGGCTTCACGCTGCCCCGCGTGTCGCTCGGCCGCGACCATCCCGGCGCCGTCGACGCGGTCCTCCGCGCGGTGGCGCGGCGCCACGGGATCCGCGCCACCGTGCTGCGCACCCTCGCGCGCCCGCGCGATCCGCGCACCGGGGTCTTCCACGTGGCCCTCGAGCTCGAGCGGCTGGACGACCGCGCCGTGCGCACGCCGCGCGGCCGCTGGGTGAGCCGCGCCGCGCTGGCGCGACTGCGCTTCCACCGTCTGGAGGACCGCGAAGCGCTGGCGGCCTGGACCGCCCGCGGCGGTCGCCGCGCCGCGTGGATGCGGCCGGGCTGGCGCGAGCGTGCGGTGGGCTGGTGCGAGCGCCGCGTCGGCGCGCCGGCCACGCGCGTGACGCAGCTCCGGGCCTGGGAATCCTCCACGGTGCTGCGGCTCGACACGAGGAACGGGCGGTTCTACTTCAAGGCGGTGGAGCCGCCCTGCGATCACGAGCCCGGGCTCACGCGCTGGCTCGCGCGGCGCGCGCCGGGTCGCGTCGCGCCCGTGGTGGCGGTGGGTGGCGCGGGCCGCTGGCTCCTGATGCGCGAGGCCGCGGGCCGCTCGCTGCGCGCGAGCGCGCGCCTTGCCGATTGGGTGCAGGCCGCGCACGAGTACGGCCGACTCCAGCGCGCGCTGGCGGGCGCGCCGTCGCGGCTACGCCTGCTGCGGGGCCGCCGCCGTGACCTCGGCTGGCTCGCGCGCCAGATCGCGCCGATGCTCGCAGATCCGCGCGGCCTCGCGGCGGGCGGGCGCATGCGTCTCACGCGCGGCGAGATCGCGCGCCTCCGCGGCCTGGCGCCCGCGCTGGGCGCGCGCTGTCGCGCCCTCGCGCGCCTCGGCGTGCCCCTCGCCCTCGACCACGGCGATCTCTGGGCGGTGAACGTGATCGTGGGTCGCCGCGGCCCCGTCTTCCTCGACTGGGAAGACGCGGTGCTGGGCCATCCCTTCTGGGGGGCGTTCATGTTGCCGTGGAGTCACGGCTTCTGGGACCGCTGGGGTCATCGGAGCGCCGCCGCGTCGCGCGTCCGCGCGGGCTACCTCGCGGGATGGGCGGGTGGGGACGGCGTCGCGCGTCACCGTGACGCCTTCGCGCACTCGCGCGTGCTGGCGCCGCTCCACCACGCGGCGATCTGGTGGCACGACGTGCTTCCCCATCTCCAGACCAGCCTCGAGACCGCGGCCCTCATCCCGTTCTTCCTGCGCCGCGTGCTGGAGGCGAGCCGCGCCGTCTAGGCCGAGCCGCGCTCCTTGCCCCGGGCCTTCATGTACCGGTCCATCGCTTCCATGAGGAGGCCGAGGGCCTCCTTCTCGGTGCGCCCGGTGGCGGAGACGTTCGGATAGGCGACGGCGGTGGCCTTGAAGACGCCGCCCTCTTCCTCGGTGAGGTCGACCTCGAAGCGCATGCGGGGGACGCTAGCAGGGGGGCGGGGAGCGCGTCAAGGCGGGCGCCTTCGGCCGCGGGGGAACCCGCTAGCGGCCGGCCGCCGCCTCGCCCCGCAGCGTCATGAGCGTGCTGCTGGCGCGTGCCACCAGACGCTCCTTGTCGTCCACCACGTCGCACTCGGTCAGCCCCACCCTGCGCCCGCCCTTCATCAGGCGCCCGGTGGCAACGAGCCGCCCCGTCCACACGGGCTTGGGCTCCGCCGAGACCAGGCGAAGGCCGAGGGGCTCGGCGACGGGCGGAGCCGGAGGCTACCCCGCTGGATCTTGCGCATGAGGTCGAGCATGGTCGGCATCCGACAGCCTCCTCAGGCCCGGCGGCGGCCGAGCAGGACGAGCATCATCCAGTGAGTGATCAGGAGCACCGGTACGGCGACGGTGGGGATGTAATAGGCGGCGCCGAGCGATACGCCGTGGCGTACGCCCTGAAACAACGCGGTGATCAGATCGACGACGCCCACGATGTTGACGAGCCACGCCAGCGGGAGCGCGCCCGGCCAGTCGAGGCGCAGCGCGAGCAGGGCCACGATGGCGAGGAGCCCGGTGAGGAGATCGCCGTACGCGGCGGGCTTGGCGAACGCGGCGGGCACGTCGGGCGGCACCACCGTCGGGACGAGGAAGACGAGCCCCATGTAGCGGGTGGCATGCACGACGAGCAGCGGCATCAGGGCGCGGCGCCGCGGCAGGGTGGCGAGAGAGGGCCACACGTACCAGCGCGCGAGCAGCGTGCCCACGAAGAGGCTCAGCGCGAACTGGAGCCCGAATATCTGCTGTGGATTCATGACGCACCTCCCTGGTCGCGGCGCCACGCCCCGGCCTTGATCGGCAGGGCTACCATCACGCCCATCGCCACGAGCGCCGCCGCGATGGCGACAAACACTGCCTGAGGCCCGCCGCCCAGCCAGCGTGTGGCCAGCCAGCCGCCCGCGGCGGCGATGCAGAGCCGCGCGAAGCCCGCCAGCAGCGGCCAGGCCAGCCGCCCCGCGCCCTGCGAGGCGAAGTAGAGCGCCAGGCCCACCCCGAAAAATCCGTAGGCGGGACCCACGATGCGGAGGTAGGCGGAGCCCACGGCAAGGATGGCGGGCTCGGTGGTGAAGAGCCCCATCCATGCCCGGGGGAACAGCGCGAATGTGAGCCCGATCGCGCCGGTGATGCCGCCGGCCAGCCCCGCGCCCACCCAGGCCACGCGCTCCGCCCGCGCCAGTCGCCCGGCGCCCACGTTGATGCCGACCATCGCAACCAGCGCCGAGCCCACGCCGAACACCAGCGGAATCTGAATGTACTCGAGCCGCGCGCCCATGCCGTATCCGGCGAGGGCGTGAATGCCGAAGGGGCCGACGAGCCCGGTGAGGAGCACCACGGTGAGGTTGGTGAACACCGTATTTAGCGAGCCGGGCGCGCCCACGCGGAGGATCTCCCGCAGGAGCGCGGCGCGCGGCCGGAAGTCGGCGAGCCGCGGCCGCACCATGCTGCGGCCCGAGAAGAGGACCGCGGCCAGGACGAGCATGCCCCCGCCGAACGCGGTCACGCTCGCGACCGCGGCGCCGGCCACGCCGAGGCGCGGCAGCGGGCCCCAGCCGAGGATGAGGGCGGGAGCGAGCAGGAGATACGCGGCGCTCGCCACCGCCATCACGCCCGCGGGCAGCACCATGCGGCCGGTGCCCCGGATCACGCTGGCGAGCGAGTTGAAGGACCAGAACACCACCGCGCCGCCAAAGATGACATGGGAGTAGGCCAGCGCGGCGTCGAGGGTGGCCCCGTGCCCGCCGAGCGCGCGGTAGACCGTGGGACCGCCGGCGAGCAGGACCACGGTGAAGAGCGCGGCCATCGCGAGCGCGATGAGGAGCCCGTGCGCGGCGAGGCGATCGGCGTCGCGGCGGCGGCCCGCACCGAGCGCGCGCGCCACCGCGGAGGCGATGCCGCCGCCCATGCCGCCCGCGGACATGGTCTGCATCAGCATCAGCAGCGGATACACGAGCGACACGCCCGCGAGCGCCTCGGCGCCCAGCCAGCCCACGAACACCGCGTCCATGGTGCCGACCCCGGCCTGCAGGAGCATGACGGTGACCCCCGGCGCGGCCAGGCGGAGCAGGGTGGCGAGGATGGGCCCCTCGAGCATCGCCCGGGCCCGCGGGTCGACGACGGCGGTCCGCCGCGCGTCCTCCGTCGCCGCCGGATGGGCGGGGACGGCGGCCGAGGCGACGGCGGCGGCGACGCGGGTAGCCATGTCACTTGTAAATTAATAGTGACTAGCCGAATTGTCAACCGGCCCTCCCCCCGCCTATACTGGAGGCGTGCCCAAGCGCTACGATCAGCCGTGCCCGGTCGCGAAGTCGCTCGAGGTGGTGGGAGACCGCTGGACCCTCCTCATCGCACGGGATCTCTTGCGCGGGACGCGGCGCTTCCAGGACCTGCAGGCCGGGCTGCCCGGCATCGCGCCCAACATCCTCTCCGATCGGCTCAAGCTCATGGAGGCGCACGGGCTCGTGACCCGGTCCTTCTACTCCCAGCATCCGCCGCGGGCGCAGTACACGCTGACCGAGCGCGGCCAGGGGCTGGGCGTCGTGGTCGGCGCGCTCGCCGACTGGGGCTCGCGTCATGTCTACAAGCGCGCGCGCCTCGTCCACACGGACTGCGGCCACGAGGTGCGTCTGGGCTATCACTGCCCGGCGTGCGATGTCCGGGTGCGCGGGGCCGCGGTGGAGCTGCGGCGCAAGGGCGGGAAGAGCCGCCGGAGGGCCAAGGCGCCCGTGTCCGCCTCCTGAGCCGCCCCCGCCCGCCTCGCGTCGGGGTGGTATGATCCGTCACTGAGCGGCCATGTTCGACATCGGACTCCAGGAGCTCATCCTCATCTTCGTCATCGCCCTGCTGGTCTTCGGGCCGAAGAATTTGCCCCAGCTGGGCCGGTCCCTGGGCCGTGCCATGCGCGAGTTCAGGCGAGCGAGCGACGAGTTCCGGAGCACCATCGAGACCAATCTCCAGATCAACGAGCCGGATCCGCCGCCGGCTCCCGTGATCGACACCAGCCCCGCGCCGAACGCCGCCGCGAGCGAGGCGCTGCCCGAGACGGGATCCGCGGGGGAGCTGGGCTCCGTGACCCCGGAGGGCGCGGTCGCGACCGAGCCCGCGTCGGGGGAGCCCTATCTGGCCCAGCGCGGCTCGCCCATCTTCCATTCCCGCACCTGTGGCTGGGTCCGGCGCATTCCCGAGGCGGATCGGGCGTACTACAAGACCGTCGCTGAGGCCAAGGAGGGGGGCCTCCTGCCGTGCCCGTCCTGCGAGCCCTGGGAGCCCGTCTAGATTTTTTTTGACTTCGACCACTCAACGGGTGTTTACTGCTGGCCTGTTGAGCCATCCCCCAAAGGAGGAAGCCAGTGAGGACGACGCGATGCGGGAGCTGACGGCGAGGCAGCGCGAAGTGCTGGCCTTCATCCGTACCTTCACCGAGAAGCACGGGGCGCCCCCGACCGTCCGCGAGATCGGCGAGCGCTTCCGGTTCACCGCGCGGGCGGCCTTCGATCATCTCCGAGCGCTCGAGCGCAAGGGCATGCTGCAGCGGCGGACCACCACCAAGCGGGTGTCGCGTACGCTGGTCCTGGCCCAGCGTCCCACCGCCAAGCGCGGGCCCACGAAGGACATCCCCGTCCTCGGGCGCATCGCCGCCGGCGTGCCCATCTTCGCCGATGAGAATGTCGAGGGCACGATCCCGGTCAGCACGGACTGGCTCGAGCGGCAGGGCGAGGACGTGTTCGCCCTGCGGGTGCGGGGCGAGAGCATGATCGAGGCCCATATCCTGGACGCCGATCTCGTGCTCGTGCGGCGCCAGACGTCCGCGCAGGCCGGTGACATCGTGGCCGTGTTGGTCGACGACGAGGCGACGGTCAAGCGCTTCGCCCGCGACGGCGAGCGCGTCGTATTGAAGCCCGAGCATCCCACGATGAAGCCGATCGTGATCGAGCCCGGGCGCGCGGAGGTCCGCATCCTCGGCAAGGTGCTGGGCGTGATGCGGGGGTTCTAAGGACGCAAGGAGGCGCAGCATGGCAACGACACTGGCAGGTCATGGAACGCGGCGTCGTCGAACCCGGCGTGCGCCCCACGCGGTCACGACGCCCGGCGGGCCTTCGCGACGACTCTACGCAGGACGGCGGAACGCCCTCGCAGTGCAGCGCGCTTTTTTTTCGGCCCGGGCCACTCGTCACATGACGACGCCGCGGCGCCTCGAGCCCTGGCTGGGCGGCGTCGCGATGCTGGCGGGCGTGGCGACGTGGGGACTGCTGCTGGCGCTGCTCGGCGGCTAGCGCGCCGCCCCGCTCAGCCCGCCCGCCGCTCCCACGGCTTCACCGCGATGAAGAGGTCGAGGAGATCGCCGTCCACCGCGCCGGCCTTGCGCTCGAAACCGAGGATGTCCAGCGCGCGGTCCACCGGCACCGCGGCCTTGTAGGGGCGGTCGCTCGCCGTGAGCGCGTCGAAGACGTCGGCGATCGTCATCATCTTCGACTGCACGGGGATGTCGGCGGCGCCGATGCGGTTCGGGTAGCCGGAGCCGTTGAGCTTCTCGTGGTGCGAGCGCGCGATGTCCGGCACATGGCGCAGCTCCTTGGTCCAGGGGATCTGGATGAGGAACTGAAACGTGTGCACCACGTGGGACTGGATCTGCTTGAACTCCTCCGCGGTGAGGCTGCCGCGCGGGATCGCCAGGATCTGCGCTTCCTCGGGCGTGATCACCACCTGCGGCTCGCCCAGGTGGTCCAGGAACCGCGTCAAGGCCAGATGCTGGATGCGGGAGGCCACGTCCTCCGCCATCACGGTGGGCTCGTTCGCGGCCACGATCGCCTTGAGGTGCTCGTCGAGCTCGCCGAGTGCGGTCGCGAGCTCGGCATCCCATTCCGCCATCTGCCCGAGGGCGCGCCCGCGCTCCTCGCGCAGGAGCGCGTCCAGCTTCTTCGCGCCGTAGCGGAGCTGGACTCCACGTTTGATCAACTCGAGACGTTGTTTGATGAAGTCGAGCTGGGCTGGGTAGAGCTTCTTGGCCTTGATCAGCACCTCCTCGCGCACGCCCACCTTGCCGAAGTCGTGGAGCAGCGAGGCATAGCGGATCTCCCGCATCTGCTCGGGGCTGAAGCGCAGTGCCCGGAACGGCCCGCTGTCGGCCCGGTCCGCCGCCTCGGCCAGGCCGACCGTGAGGTCCGCCACTCTGAAGGAATGGCCGGACGTGGTGGGGTCGCGCGACTCGATGGCGGTCACCGAGGCGCGCACGAAGCCCTCGAAGAGGGCCTGGATGCTCTCGAGGAGCCGGCTGTTCTGGAGCGCCACCGCCGCCTGGGACGCGAGAGAGGCGGCAAACTGGATGAACCGCTCGGGGTAGGGGATCGTCTCGCGCTCGATCGCGTCCAGCGAGGGGAAGCGGCGCGAGGCCACGCGCTTGCAGTTGATGAGCTGCAGCACGCCGATGGTCTCGCCCCTGGGCGTCTGCATCGGCACCACCAGCATCGACTTGGTCCGGTAGCCGGCTTGCTGATCGAAGGCGCGGTTGATCTTGAACGGCGCGCCCGGGGGCGGCGCGTAGGCATCCTCGAGGTGGAGGATCTCCCCGCTCTTGGCCACGTGGCCGGCCACGCTCTCGTCGCTAATGGGGATGGTGAACTCGGTGAACGGGACGCTGACGAAGTCGTTCTGGGTGAGCTTGAAGCGGAGGCGGGCCTCCCCCTGCTCCGGCTCCTCCACGAGGTACACCGAGCCCGCGTCGCTGTGGGTGATCTCGCGCGCCCTGGCGAGGATCAAGCCCAGCAGGGCCACGGGGTCCCGCTCGGCGGACAGGCGCACGCCGATGGCGTTGAGCTCGGAGAGCTCCATGCGCGTCCGCTCGGCTTCGCCGACCACGCGCAGATGCTCGAAGGCCTGGGCAAGGGCGGACGAGGATGAAGGGCGTGGTCGGGCGGGGGAGGTACGCGAGCGGCGCCGCCGCCGCGGGCCAACCGTCGGGTGGGCCCGCGGCGCCGACCAGGCCGATGACCGGGACCAGCCGCGGCCGCGCCCGCACCTTCTCGACCGCGGAGGGGCTGTCGTGCTCGAGGTCCACGACCAGCACCTCGGGATCGTCGGCCCGGCGGCGCAGCGTCTCGATCTCCGACAGGGGTCTGGCCTCGTACTCGGGGGGCAACGCCGCGGCGACCGCCGCGACCGGCGAGCCATCGGGAAACCACACGATCTGGCGTCGCATGGCGCGAGAGTAGGAGGGGGCACCGTGGGTGTCAAGCATCGGGCGCTCCCGCCGCGGCTTGCCCGCTCGGTCAGCCCCCGATACAATCCCACGTCATGACCACTCCTGAGAAATCACGCGTTTCGACGGGCCTCCCCCGTCTTGACAGCATGCTGGGCGGCGGGCTCCTGCCCGGCACGCTGACGGTGGTGTACGGCGCCACCGGCATCGGCAAGACCCATCTCGGCCTCACCTTCGCGAGCCACGGCCAGGTCGCGGATGGCCGGCGCGGCATCGTGTTCGACATGAACGCGCGGGGCGACTCCCAGCAGCACCACGCCTACGCCGAGCGCCTGTTCGGCTGGCCGCTCGCGCGCTGGACCCACACGGTGACCCCCATGGCCCAGCCGTTTCCGGCGGACGGCCAGATGGACGCCTACTATTGCGACGCGTTGCCCTGGGTGGGCAAGGTACGCGACTACCAGGTCCCCACACCCGACGGCTTCGAGTTCGACTGGAACTGGAAGGCGATGTACAACCACGCGCTCTACACCGTCCGCCCGTTCGTCTACTTCCACCTCGGCGCGGGATCGCGTCGCATCATGGTGGACGGCATCGAGCCCATGGACGTGCCCGCCGACTACATCCAGCCGTTCCTCTTCGACGAGCTCTACCGGAAGACCATCCACCGCGACGCGGAGACGCTGGGTATGGAGATCTGCCTGCCCGTGTGGCAGCACCGCGACTACATCGACGCGCATCGCTACGATCACGCCGCGGTCACCACGCTGCTGCTCGTGACCACCGAGGAGACCCCGCTCGAGCAACTCCTCGCCCGCAAGGTGGCCGCGGGCGACATCGGCGCGGTGGCCAACACCATTCTCGTGATGGGCAGCGAGCGCGTGGGCCAGCGGCTCGCCCGCTTCCTCGCGGTGGTGAAGCACCGGGGCAGCGCGATGAGCGACGAGATCGCCGAGTACCGCGTCACGCCCACCGGGCTCGAGTTCGTGTAGCTCGTGGACGGCGAGACGCTCCAGGCCCAGCGGCGCCACCGCTTCCGTCAGGAGCCGGCGCGCCGCGTGCGGAGCGCGCGGGCGGCCCTCGCCTTCGTGGAGGAGGTGGGGCTGTGCTCCACCTTCTACTGCTTCCCCGACGGGCTCGCTTGCCTCTGGGAGGCGGTGGTGGGGCGCGAGAAGCCGCGCTGGCCGCGGCGCTCGCACCACGACGACGGCGTCGGGCTCACCTGGGAGCTGAAGGACACGCTGCCCGCGCGCGGACAGGTCTACTACGGCAAGGTCCTGAAGGGCCGGCCGGTGCTGGTGGCCCTCGATCTGTTTCCCACCTTCTATGCGCTCGTGCGCGGCCGCCAGCGGGCGCGCGACTACCGGGTCGAGTACGCGGAAGGGCGGCTCACCATCCAGGCCAAGCGCATCATGGATGCGCTCGTGCGCGAGGCGCCCCAGTACACGCGGGGTCTCCGCGCGGAGGCCTTCATGCTCGAGCCAGAGAAGACGCGCGACTTCGAGCGCGCGATGGCCGAGCTGCAGCAGGGGCTCTGGGTGGTGAAGACCGAGGAGCGCTACGAGCCCACGTTTTCCTACCGATGGGACTTGGTGGAGCATTGGCTCGCCGAGGGGACCGCCGAGGGACGCCGCCTCGCCCGCGGAGCCGCACTGAGCCGGCTGCTCGAGCGCTATCTGCGGGGCGCGCGCTACTCGACGCCGCGTCGTCTCGCGCGTCTCTTCGGTGTGCCCCCCCCCGAGGTGGACGCCGCGCTCGCCGGGCTGGTCCGCGCCGGCGCGGTGCGCGCGGACCAGGTGGTGGCGGGCTGGCCAGGGCGCTGGGTGCTGAGCGCACGGTGAGCCAGGCGGCGCGTGTCCTCCGCCTCGAGGCGTTCCCGCCCGAGGCCCGTGCGACGATCGCACGCCTCGCCGAAGCCGGCGCCGCCGACGCGTGGCTGGTGGGCGGCGCGGTCCGGGATGCTCTGGCCGGCGCGATGCTGCGCGAGCTCGACCTCGCGGTGCCCGCGAGCGCCCTCTCCCGCGGGCGCGCCCTCGCCGATCGGCTGCACGCCCGCTTCGTGGTCCTCGACGAGGGCCGCGGCGTGTGCCGGCTCGTGGGCGCCATCTCCATCGACCTCACCGATTTCCGCGCCCCCACCATCGAGGCCGATCTCGCCGCGCGCGACTTCACCGTCAACGCCCTGGCCGTTCCGCTGGGGGCGCTCGCCGCCGCGGGCGGTGCGCCGCTGCTGGATCCCACTGGTGGGATCGCCGACCTCGATGCGCGGCTGGTCCGGCTCTGCGGCCCGCGTGCCCTCACCGAAGATCCCGTGCGCATCCTCCGCGGCGTTCGCCTGGCGCTAGACCCGGGCTGGCGGCTGGATCCAGGCGTCGCCGCCGCCGCGCGCGCGGCCGCGCCCGGACTGGCCGGGGTCGCCGCGGAGCGCGTGCGGGACGAGCTAGCGCGCATCCTCGACGGGCCCGCGGCCGCGCGCGGTCTGCGGCTCCTCGACGACATGGGCGCGCTCGCCGTGCTCCTGCCGGAGAGCGGGCCGATGCGCGCCACCCCGCAGCCCCTGCCGCATCACTTCGACGTGTGGGAGCACTCGCTGCGCGCGGTGGCGGCCGCCGACCGGCTGCTCGCGGAGGCGCCCTCTCTGGCCCGCTGGGGCCAGGACATCGCCGCGCGCGCCGACGAGGACCTGGGCGACGGGCTCACGCGCCGCGCCGCCGTGAAGCTGGCCGCTCTGCTCCACGACGTGGCCAAGCCCGAGACGCGCACGGAGGAGGCGGACGGCCGCGTGCGCTTCCTCGGCCACGATGTCGCGGGTGCCGCGCGAGTTGCCGGCATCGCCGAGCGATGGCGGCTCTCGCGCCGCGCTGCCGCGATGCTGGAGCAGCTCGTCCGGCATCACCTCCGCCCGATGCATCTCGCGCAGTCGGGACCGATCACGCGGCGCGCCCGCCATCGCTTCTTCCGCGACCTCGGCGAGGACGCGGGCGCGCTGCTCCTGCTCGCCCTCGCCGACGCCGCCGGCCTGCGCGGCGACGATCCATTGGAAGTCTGGGCCGGGGAGGGTGGCCGCGTGCTGCGCGAGCTGCAGGCGGGCGCCGCCGAGGAACGCGCGCTCGCCGCAGCGCCGCCGCTCGTCACCGGCGCCGACGTCATGGCCGCCTTCGGGCTCCCGTCGGGCCCCGCGGTGGGGCGCCTGCTCGCCCGGGCGCGGGAGGCCCAGGCGCTCGGTCAGGTGGCCACGCGCGAGGAGGCCCTGGCGCTGCTCGCGCGCGAGCCACCCGCCCTTGACACCCCCGAGGCCGACTCCTAGAGTAGCGCCACCTCGACCGCGCCTTCTCACAAGGAGACGCCATGCGCTCCCTCACGCTCCTGGTCCTCCTCGTCGTCGTGCTCGCGCCGCCCGGGCTCGCGGGGGCCGCGCCGCAGGGCACCGTCGTCATCGCGCAGGGCGTGGATCCCACCACGCTCGACCCCATGAACCATGCGGAGTCGCCCGCCGCCAACCTCGCCCGCAACATGTTCGACACGCTCCTCGAGCGCGATGCCAACCTCGTGCTGCAGCCCGCGCTGGCGGCCGAGATGCCCAAGCTGGTGGCGCCGACCGCATGGGAGTTCAAGCTCCGCCCCGGCATCAAGTTCCACAACGGCGAGCCCGTGGACGCGGAGGCCGTGAAGTTCAGCCTGGAGCGGCTGGTGGACCCCAAGCTGAAGCTGCGCGGCGCCTCGCCCTTCGCGCCCTTGAGCCACGTCGAGATCGTGGATCCGCTCACCGTGCGCATCCACACCAAGGCGCCGTGGCCCATCCTCGACACGCTCATGTCGGGCACGGGCACCGCGATTCTGCCGCCCAAGTACTATCGCGAGAAGGACCTGACCTACGTCGCCCGCAGCCCGGTGGGCTCCGGCCCGTTCAGGTTCGTGCGCTGGGTGAAGGACGATCGCATCGAGCTGGAAGCCAACGAGAGCTACTGGCGGGGCGCGCCCCGGGTCAAGCGGCTGGTCTGGCGGCCCATTCCCGACGACGCGGTGCGGGTGGCCGCGCTGCAGAACGGCGAGGTAGACGTGGCGGTGAACATCCCGCCGCACCTCGCTCAGATCATCGCCAACCATCCCAGGCTCTTCCTCTCCACCGCGCCCAGCGTGCGCACCATCCAGCTCCTCTACTACACGCATCAGTTCGACGCCCAGCACAAGCTGATCGGGCCTTACCCGGGGCCGGTGGCGGACCGGCGCGTGCGCCTCGCCATGAACTACGCAGTGGACGTGGACGAGGTGATCCGCACCGTGCTCGACGGCAAGGCCATTCGCGTGGCCTCCATGCTCACCGACAAGCACTTCGGCTTCGACCCGACGCTCGCGCCCATCAAGCCGGACCCGGCGCGGGTGAAGCAGCTCCTCACCGAGGCCGGCTTCCCCGGCGGCGTGGACATGGTGCTCAACGCCCCCCAGGGCCGCTACGTGCGTGACAAGGAGGTGGCGGAAGCCATCGCCGGCCAGCTCGGCAAGGCGGGCATCCGCACCACGCTTCGCGTACACGAGTGGGGGACCTACCTCAACAACATGGCCTACGTGCACAAGGCCGGCCCGGTGTGGCTCATCGGCTGGGGCGTCTCCGCCTACGACGCGGAGCCGGCGTACGTGCCCCTGTTCCGCTCCGGGAAGATCCTCGCCAACTACTACAACGCCGACTTCGACGGCATGGTCGACCAGGCGCAGAGCACCATGGACCCCAAGCGCCGCGCCGAGCTCTACCACCGCCTCATGCGGCTCTGGATCGACGACGCCGCGGCCATGCCCCTCTACCAGCAGCTCGACCTCTACGGGGCGACCCGCCGGGTGACCTGGAAGGCGCGCGGCGACGAGCTGATCAAGGGCTTCGACATGGCCGTGAAGGACGCGCGGTAAGGCCCCGTCAACTTGACAGTTCGGGGAGGGGTCTTTAGAGTCGAGTCGTTTGTCATCTCACACCGGATCGTGAGGAGGACTTGATGGACTGGAAGCGACTGCTCACCGCCCTCGTGCTCGTCGCCGCGCTCCCCGCGCTCACGCTCGCCGCGCCGGAAGGCAAGGTCGTGATCGCGCAAGGCGTCGACCCGACCACGCTCGACACCATGAACCAGCAGGAGACGCCCGCGTCGGTGGTGGCCACCCACATCTTCGACACGCTGGTCGAGCGCGATCCGAGCCTCAAGATCGTGCCGGCGCTGGCCGCCGAGCTGCCGAAGCTCGTGGCGCCCACCACGTGGGAGGTCAAGCTCCGCAAGGGCGTCAAGTTCCACAACGGGGAAGACTTCAACGCGGAGTCGGTGAAGTTCAGCCTCGAGCGCGTCAAGTCGGGCATGCGCTCCAGCTCGAACTTCCGTCCCATCGACCGGGTGGACATCGTCGATCCCTACACGGTACGGGTGCAGACCTCCAAGCCCTGGCCGACCTTCACCACGATCATGGGCTTCCGCCAGGCCTCGATGTATCCGCCCAAGGCGTACGCGGGCAAGGACACCGCGTTCATCTCGAAGAATCCCATCGGCACCGGCCCCTACAAGTTCGTGAAGTGGGACAAGGACGAGCAGATCGTGCTGGAGGCCAACGAGCAGTACTGGCGGGGCGCGCCCAAGATCAAGACCGTCGTGTTCCGGCCCATCCCGGACGATGCGGTGCGCGTGGCCGCGCTACAGAACGGCGAGGTCGACGTGGCGGTGAACATCCCGCCCCACCTGGCCAACATCATCGCGAATCACCCGAAGCTGTTCCTCTCCACCGCGCCGTCCATCCGCACGCTCCAGCTCATGATCGTGACGCATGACTTCGACAAGGATCACAAGCTGATCGGCGTCACCAAGTCGCCGGTGGCCGACAAGCGGGTGCGCCAGGCGATGCTCTATGCGGTGGACGCCGACGACATCGTCAAGAACGTGCTCGACGGCAAGGCCTTCCGCGTGGCCACGCTGCTCACCCCGCTCCACTTCGGCTACGACCCCGCGCTCAAGCCGGTGAAGCCGGATCTGCCCAAAGTGAAGAAGCTCCTCGCCGAGGCCGGCTTCGCCAACGGGCTCGAGCTCACGCTCAACAGCCCCCAGGGCCGCTACGTGCGGGACAAGGAAGTGGCGGAGGCGGTGGCGGGGCAGCTCACCAAGGCCGGCATCAAGACGCAGCTCAAGACCCACGAGTTCGTGAGCTTCCTCAACACGATGGTGTACGTGCACAAGCCCGGTCCGGTGTGGCTGATCGGCTGGGGCACCCCCACGATCGACGCGGAGACGGTGTACGTGCCACTCTTCCGCACGGGGAGCAATCTCGGCAACTACTCGAACCCGGACTTCGACGGCATGGTGGATCAGGCTCAGTCGACGATGGACGAGAAGAAGCGGCTGGAGATCTACCACCGAGTCAACAAGCTCTTCGTCGAGGAGGTCCCGGCGATCCCCCTCTATCAGCAGATGGATCTCTACGGGGCCAGCAAGCGCCTCAGCTGGAAGGCGCGCAGCGACGAGCTGATCAAGGCGTATGACATGTCACTGAAGTAGTACACTAGACACCGCGCGGCCGTAATTCAGTGGCAGAATGCCAGCTTCCCAAGCTGGACGTCGCCGGTTCGAATCCGGTCGGCCGCTCCACTCGCGAGGGGGCCACGGGGTGACCCGTGGCCCCCTGTGTGTTTCTGCCGCTGCGCTCAGCCAAGGGCCGCGGCGAGGGCGGTGACCGCGAAGCCGGCGCCCAGCGCCGCCCACTCGTGGTCGGTGCGCGCCATGGCGACGACGGCGGCCACGCAGCCGGCCAGGGCCGGCCAGCCCGCCTCGAGCACGCCGGCCGCCGCGAACGCGATGAAGAGATTGCCCGGCGCCAGCCGCAGGAGACGGGGCAGGGCGCCTCGCGAGGGTAGGGCGCCGGCGGCGAGGAAGCCCCCCACGCGCATCAGCACGCTCGCGGCGCCCACCGTCAGCACCACGAGCAGGACGTCGCGCTCAGGCATCGTCGCCTCGCAGCGCGCTGATCGCCGTCCCCGCGGCGCCCCCGATCAGCATGGCCCAGCTGGGGCCGAGGGTGGCGGCGACGCCGATCGCCACCGCCGCGGCGACCGTCCAGGGCAGAAGGCTCCGCCGGCCGCGCCACTGCGTGGGCAGCAGTGCGACGATGAAGGCCAGGGGCAGGAAGGCGGCGGCCACCGCGAGCGGCCCGCGCGGCGTGACGGGCAGCGCGTGGCCCAGCGCGGTCCCGCCCACCCAGCCGATGGCCATGGGGATGCCGGCGCCGAGAAGATACGCCGCGTGACGCCGCCCGCGCTCCGCCTCCGCGACCGTCATCAGCCACGAGGCGTCAGCCAGCAGGAGCAGGATCGGCACCATCACCCGCCGCGGCACCTCCGCGAAGAGCTGGCGGAGGTGCGCGCCCATGACGAGGTAGCGGGCGTTGGTGGCGACGCAGGCCAGCGCCATGGCGGCGAGGGGCGGCGGGGCCGCCCAGAGGCCGAGGGTGACCGCCTGGGCGGTCGCGGAATAGACCACGACGCTGAAGGCGAGGGCGCCGAGCGCGTCCAGCCCCACGCCGCGGTACGCCACGCCCATCACGATGCCGGCGAGCCCGTTGCTCACGATGAAGGGCAGCGCGGCCACGAAGCCCCGGCGGAATGCGATGGACGCGGGCGAGGCGGCACGCGGTATTCTCATGGGCATGGTCATTAGAGGGGACTAGGCGAGCCGTGTCAAGGGATCGTGCCCGCGCCGCCGCGCAGTTCTTCGGGGGCCGCGTGTGCCTGGACTTCGCGAACACGATGGACTGGCGCACCTCGGCGGCTCCGCAGGAGCTCATCGACAACTACGCCGCGCTCCTCGGGTGGAGCGCGCGGCGGGGCACGCTGCCCGCGGCGGCGCTGGCGCGACTACGCGCGCGGGCCCGACGCCAGCCGGCCGACGCGGCGGCGGCGCTCCGCGACGCCCATGCGCTGCGCGCGGCGATCTGGGCCGCCGCGGACGCGCTCCACCGCGGAGGGCGCGTCGAGCTGGCGCCGCTCAACCGCCGGCTCGCCGCGCTCCCCGCGCAGCCGCCGCTGGTCCGCCGCGGCCGACGTCACGTGCACGATCTCCCCGGCGCGCGGCTCGCGGAGCCCCTCTGGCCCGTGCTCTGGTCGCTCACCGCGCTGCTCTCGTCGGAGGACGCGGCGCGGGTGGGACGCTGCCGGGCCGAGGGCTGCGGCTGGTTCTTCGTGGACGCGAGCCCGAACGGCTCGCGGGTGTGGTGCTCGAGCGAGGTCTGCGGCAATCGCGAGCGGGCCCGCCGCGCCTACGCGAAGGGCCGCCAGGAAGAGGCCCGGAACCAGAAGGGGCCACGGGTCACCCCGTAGCCCCTTTCACGACCCCGACCGACTATCGCGTATCGCCGCTAGAAACCCCTCCGCACTCGCTCGAGCGCGGCCTGGATCGACGCGATGGAGATGCCCGCCACCGGCGTCAGCGCGGTCGACAGCGTGCTCGGGTCCGTCAGGGTGGCGAAGCGCCCGCGCGGGGTATCCCAGATGCCGTTGAAGATGCCCCCGGCGTGTCTGACCAGCTCTGCGATCTCGTCCCGCAGCTCCATGGCGCTCCTCCCGGCGCGGGAAACACTGCAAAGGCTGCGCCCGGTCGCGTTTGACTGCTAACCGGCTGTCACCATTGGCTTGAGGAGATTTGCCTCATGCCGGACGCCAGGGCAAAGCGCCCTCGCTCGGGCAAGACTTACCCGGTGTCCCGCCGCCGACGGGCCGGCGGCCAGTAGCGGAGGCGACCCGGCATGATCCGCAGCATCACGCGAATCACCCTCGCCGAGATCCGGAGGGCCGTCTCGCGGCCCGGCGACCACGCATAGCCGTAGTCCTGGCGGATGCGCGCCGGGAGCAGGCCGACCGAGGGCAAGCGCGCCAGCCACATGAGCGGCGCCGCGATGCGCGGCACCGGCCTGAAGAGTTCGGCGGCGAGACGCCGGGCCCCGTCCGTCACCACGAGCTCGCCGCCCCTCAGCATCCCGTCCATATAGGCCGCGAGGGCGCGCGTGGAGCGCGGCAGGTGGCCGTCGGGAATGCCGAGCATCGGCTCGATGCCGGCCGACTCGGCGCAGTAGCGGTCCTTGTCCGCGACGCTGAGCGGCGCCACGTAGAGCTCGTAGGCGAGGAGGAACGAATCCAGCAGCGTGGCGTGCACCCAGGCGAGCAGCGCGGGATCGTGTGCCGAATAGGACACGGCCGATTGCGCCGGAGGAGGAAGCACGGCGTGCCCGTTCACGCGGTCGTGAATGGCGTTGATGCCGTCGGCCACCGTGGCGGCCTCTTCCGGCGTCCCGTAGGTGAGGATGAGCATCGCGTCCAGCGTGCGCCGGAGCCGGCCCCAGCGCCCGCGGCGCGAGCGGAGGAAGGCGCTGTGGTCCACGATGCCCTGGGCGACCAGCGGATGCGCGAACTGGAGCAGGAGGGCACGCCCCCAGCCCAGGAGGAGCACGCGCTCGGCGTGGATCGTGCGGCTCACCGACTGCGTCGCGCCCGCGGCCGTCGCCGTCGGAGCCGTCATGCCTCGCAGTCTACCGGAGCGTCCGCGTCCGGGCTATCATCACCGCGTAGCCGCGGAGCACACCCGCACCAGGGAGATCACCATGCCACGCTTCGTCAAGGTCGCCGCCGCCCAGATGGGCCCCAACAACGAAGGCACGAGCCGCGAGGAGATCGTCGAGCGCATGCTCGCGCTCATGGAGCAGGCGGTTCGCGAGGACGTCGAGATCATCGCCTATCCGGAGATGGCGCTCACCACGTACTTCCCCAAGCGCATCCGCGACGACTACGACCAGTTCTTCGAGACCGAGGTGCCGCCCAAGGCGCTGCTGCCCCTGCTGGCGCGCGCCAAGGCGGCGAAGATGGCCTGTCACGTCGGCTTCTCCGAGAAGGCGGACGGTCACTACTTCAACACCGCGCTGCTCACGGATGAGACGGGGCGCCCGGCGGGGATCTTCAGAAAGATCCATCTGCCGGGGGTCACCAAGCCCGATGGGTTCGCGCAAGTGTACGAGCCGCACTTCTTCGAGACCGGCGACACCGGCTACAAGGTGTTCCCCGCCGCCAAGGCCCAGGTCGGTATCGCCATCTGCCAGGACCGGCGCTATCCCGAGTCCTATCGTTGCCTGGGCATCCTCGGCGCGGAGATCGTGCTCATCGGCTACAACACCCCGCTCTCGCCGCTGGCCCTCGATCTCAACGAGCTGTGCCTGCGCGCCGGCGCCTACCAGAACAGCCTGTTCGTGGTGGGGATCGCGAAGGCGGGCGTGGAGGACGGCATGGAGCTGATCGGCGGCTCCTGCATCGTGGGGCCGCTGGGCCAGGTTCTGGCGAAGGCGGGCACCACCGGCGACGAGCTGATCGCCGCGCGTATCGACCTCGACCAGATGACGCCGGCGCGCAAGCGCTGGGACTTCTTCGGACGCCGCCATCCCGAGCACTACGGCCTCATCACCCAGCCGATCCGGAAGGCCCCGTGATGGCCGCGCGGTCCGTCGACACCATCGTCCGCGGCGGCAAGGTGGTGACCGCCACCGAGGTGCTCGACACGTCGGTGGCCATCCAGGGCGGGCGCATCGTGGCCCTGGGCCACGACGAGGCGCTGCCCCCCGCCGAGCGCGCCATCGACGCCACCGGGAAGTACGTCCTGCCGGGTCTCATCGACTGCCACGTCCATCTGGGCGCGGTGTACGACGACTGGAGCTCGGGTCCCATCGCGGCCGCGCACGCGGGGCTCACGACGCTCATCGCCTTCGCCGAGTACAACGATGGCGAGACCCTCCCGATGGCGACGAAGCGACTCGCCGACGAGGCGAGCCAGCAGTCCGTGCTCGATTTCGGCTTCCACTTCATCCTGAACAACGAGCCCCACATCCTGGACGGCCTCGCCGAGACGTTCGAGATGGGGGTGACGTCGTACAAGATCTTCATGACGTACAAGAAGCGCCCCAAGCGCATGTGCACGGACGACTTCATCGCCCAGGTGATGGAGCGCCTCGCCGCCCTGGGCGGGATCTGCCAGCTCCACTGCGAGAACGGTGACATCCTCTATCACTTGGAGAACAAGGCGATCGCCGCCGGGCGCGTGAAGCCCACGGACTTTCCCGCGACGTGCCCGCCGTGGACGGAGGAGGAGGCCATCAATCGCGCCATCCGCATCGGCGCGATGACCGGCTGCCCCGTCTATGTCGTGCATCTCTCCACGAAGGGCGGGCTCGAGCGGATCAAGCAAGCGCAGGCCGAAGGACAGCGCGTCTGGACGGAGACGTGCCCGCAGTATCTCCTCCTCTCCGAGAAGGAGATGGAGACGTGGGGGCCGTTCGCCAAGATCGGGCCGCCGCTCCGGCCATCCGACGGCAGCAATCAGACGGCGCTGTGGGAGGGCTCGGCGGGCGGACACATCGCGACGCTGGCCAGCGATCATTCCCCGCGGCGCAAGGCGCTGAAGGAGCCGGGCTGGCAGAACATCTTCGTCGACGGCAAGGGCCAGCCGATCCCCTTCGGCAGCCCGTCGGTGGAGACGCTGGTGCCGCTGGCCTACAGCGAGGGCGTGGTGCGCCGCGGGCTCCCCATCACGTGGATGGCGCGCGTGATGGCGGAGAACCCCGCGCGGATCTTCGGCCTCTATCCACGGAAGGGCGCCATCCGCGTGGGGGCCGACGCCGACCTCACCATCATCGATCCCGACCCCGAGAGCACCATCACCGTGCAGGATCACAAGGGCATCGCGGGCTGGACGCTCTACGAGGGGTGGAAGGCCCGTGGCCGCCCCTGGATGACGCTGCTGCGCGGCGAGGTGCTCCTCGACCGCGGGCAGCTGGCACGGCCGGCGGGCTACGGCCAGTTCCTCCGCCGCGGCGTGCCGGTTCCGCCGCTGGGCGGCGCGGCGCGCTGACGCCGTGGCCCTGCACTATCTCGACGCGCTCGCGGGCTTCGCCGCCGACGTCTCCTATGCGAGTCTCTCGCCCGGGGCGGCCGCGGCGGCGCGCCTCATCCTGCTCGACACGCTGGGCGCGATGCTCGCGGGCAGCGCCGAGCCCGAGAACGCGCGTCTCGCGGGAGCGATGGCCGAGCGCGCCACCCGGCCCGCCGCGTCCCTCATCGGACACACCGCCCGCACCGATCCGCTCCTCGCGATCTTCGTGAACGCCACCGCGGGGGTGGCCCTCGAGGTGGACGAGGGCAACCGCTGGGGCGGCGGCCATCCCGCCATCCACGTGGTGCCCGGGGCGCTCGCGGTCGCCGAAGAGCGGGGCGCGGACGGCGTGCGCCTGCTCGAGGCGCTGGTGGCGGGCTACGAGGTCTCGTCGCGCATCGGGGGCGCCACCGTGCCGCGCGGGAACGTGCACTCCCACGGCACGTGGGGCACCATCGGCACGGCGGTGGCGGTGGCGCGACTCGCGGGCTACGACGCGCGCGCGATGCGAGAGGTCATCAATCTCGCGGCCAGCATGAGCCCCGCCAACACCTGGACGCCCGCGCTCGAGGGCGCCACGGTGCGCAATGCCTATCCCGGGCGCTCGGGCATGGAAGGGCTGCTGGCCGTCGAGCTCCACCGGGCGGGTTTCACCGGGCTGCCCGACGCGCCGAGCGATGTCTACGGGACCATCCTCGCCGATCGCTTCGATCCCGAGCGGGCCCTCGACGACTGGGGCGGCCCGCTCCGCATCGAGCAGAACTACTTCAAGTTCTATGCGTGCTGCCGGTATAACCATCCGGCGCTCGACGCCCTCGAGGGCATTCGCGCCCGCGAGCCCGTACGCGCGGAGGACGTGGTCGCCGCCGAGGTCATCGTGTTCCCCTTCGGCCTGCGCATGGCGGCGCCCACGCCGGCGAGCCAGCTCGCCGCCAAGTTCTCCATCCCGTGGGCGGTAGCCGCCAGCCTGGTGCTGGGTCACGGCGGGCTCGCCGCCTTCGGTGACGCCGCCCGCGGCGACGCGCGGATCCGCGATCTGGCCGGGCGGGTAATGGTCACCGCGGACGCGGCGATGACGCCGCGGCGCTCCGACTATCCCACCTCGCGCCTCCGGCTGCGGCTGCGCGACGGGCGAACGCTTGAGGAGGAGACCGGCGTGGTGCGGGGCGACGCGGAGAACCCCGCCGGCGAGGGTGAAGTCATCGCCAAGTTCGAGGCGCTCGCCGCGCCCGTGCTCGGCGAGCGGCGCGCCCGAGAGCTCGCGGCGACAGTGCTCGACGCCGACGAGCTGAAGAACGTCGCCCACCTGGGCCCGCTGCTCGCGCCGGCGCGCTAGCGCGCGGGCAGCCTCACGCGGATTCCGCTTCCAGCCGCGTGCACGAGCGCGCCAGGTTGGCCCGCGCCGGAGCCTCGAAGCGTCCGAACTCCTCGGTGAGGAAGAGGCGAGGCTGCGCGAGGAATCTCCGGAGGAGGGCGGCGCGCCGCGTCCGCCACTCCGACTCCGGGACGAACGCATACTCCCGCCGCACCTGTGCCTCGTAGCGGTCGAACTCGGCGGGCGGGACGCCCAGGATGGAGAGGTCTGCGTCCACCACGTAGCGCGCGTCATGCTCATCCGGCGGCGCGGCGTGCCGCGTGGCCATGATGAGCGTGCGCACGCGCTCGCGCTGCTCCGTGGAAGCGCCGCCGGCGGCGAGCCACTCGGCGGCGATGTCCGCGCTCCGGGCCTCGTTGTCGGCGCCCCGCGGGTCGTAGACGAGGTCGTGAAGCCACAGCGCCAGCTCCGCCTCGTCGGGCTCGCGCAGCCGCGCGCGGACGGCGTCGAGCAGGGGCAGGACGCGGGCGATGTGCTCGGCGGTGTGATACGCGCGGTGCGGCTCCCCGTAGCGAGCCAGCACGAGGGCGTGGAGCGGGCGGGCGTCGCTACGAGCGCCCAGCCGGCTCCACAGGGCACTCCAGGCCTCGAGGGAGAGCCGCGAGAGGTCCATGGCGGTGGATGATACCGCGGCCCGCGCGGCCGCATGCTATGGTGCCCGCATGCCGCGCCTGCGCCGCCTGGGCTTCGCCGCCGTCGCCCTTGCGCTCGTCGCCTGCGCCAGCGGGCGCGGGCCCATCGAGGCGGTCCTGCGCGTGTGGGACCTCGGCACGACCGACATCGAGGTGGTCGGGAGCTGGCGCGCCCAGCTCGTGAGCGGCTCGGGCACCGATCTCACCCGCAAGGCCTTCTGCCGTCCCGACGGCGCGTGCGTGTACCTCGGGCTCACGCAGGACAGCTTCGCTCCCGGCACCCATTTTCTCGCGATGGGCGAGGTCCCGGACCAGCGCTACCAGTGGGCGCGCATCTACGGTGGGTCCGCCGCGGACGAGCTGGATGGCGGCGCCGTCGCCGGCGACGGGTTCGTCCTCTTCGGCTCCAGCGCCAGCCCATTCACGGGTGTCGCGACGCCCATCGCGGCGCGGCCGCTGCTCGTGCGCATCGACGGCGCTGGCGCGCCGCTCTGGGCGCGGACGCTCGACGGCGGCGGGATCGAGCGGCTGCACGACGCGACCTCCGCCGCCGGCGACCTCGTCGTGGTGGGCTATGCCGGCCTCGGGGGCACCACGCCCAGCGTCGCGGTGGTGCGCGTGGGTCCCGATGGCGCGCTCCGCTGGGCGCAGACCTACGACCTCGGCGAGCCGGGCTACGCGGTGGCCGCGGTGCCCGGCCCCGACGGGGGCGCCATCGTCGCGGGTTACCTGCGCCAGCCGAATGTGGGATTCGCGGGCACGCCGTTCCTGATGGGGCTGGACGCGGCAGGTCGACCCGTCTGGGCGCGCCGCTACGAGCTGGAGGGGCCGGCGCAGCCTCGCGCCCTGGTCACACTCGCCGACGGCAGCCTCGTCCTGGTGGGAAGCCTCTTCGGCGCGCGCCCTGGGCGCAGTCCCTTCGTGCTGCGGATCGGTCCCGAACACGCCGTGCGGCTCGGCCGCGAGCTGCGCGGGCTCGAGGCCATCGAAGCCTTCGCGGTCGCGGACGGCGGGGAGGGTAATGTCGTCGTCGTGGGCCGACGGCGCGATCCCTTCCGCGAACGCTTCTGGGGCTTCGCGATGGTGGTGGACGACCGCGGCCGCATCACCGCGCACGCCACGCTGCGCTCGCTGGGCCAGGTGGAGTTCAGCGCGGTGGCGACGGGACGAAGGGGCGAGTATCGGGTGGCCGGCTTCACGGACAGCTTGGGCGCGGCGGGGTTCGACATGTTGGTGGCGACCTGGCTGCCCGCCCAGACCGTCGGCCGTGACGTCCTGGTCGCCTCCCGGATCGCGGAGCGCGACCTCGTGGCCAAGCCGGTCGACGTCACGGCGCGGGCACAGCCGCTCGCGGTGCGCGCGACCGAGGTGCCGCCGGGCGCGCTCGAGTCGCGGCCCCTCACGGTGCCCACCGCGGCCACCCTCAAGTGACCGCGGGGCCGCGCGGCGACTAGGCGATCACGCGCGAGCCGCGCAGGGCCGCGATCTCGCCCGTGGAGAGGCCCAGCTCGCGCAGCACCTCGTCGCTGTGCTCCCCGGCGGCGGGCGCGGCATGGCGCACCGAGCCCGGCGTGTCCGAGAGCTTGATGGGCACGCCGAACTCCGTGATCTTTCCGTGCACGGGATGCTGGAGCTCCACCACCATGTCACGCGCCTGGAGCTGGGGGTCGCGCACCATCTCGTGGGGCTCGTAGACCTTGCCCACGCACACGTCCGCCTTGACGAGGAAATCCCACCACTCGTCCCGCGTGCGGGTCTTGAGAATGGCCTGGATCTCCTCGCGCGCGCGGATCTCCTCGGCATTGGCCTCGCGGACGAACTGATCGGGCTTGCGGGAGAACCGGGCGAGGTCGGGGCGGTCGATCGCCTTGCAGAAGTTCTCCCAGAGCCACGGCTCGGTGCAGCCGATGGTGAGGAGCTTGCCGTCGAGGGTGTCGTAGATCGCGTAGTAGGGGTAGGAGCCGCCGAGGAAGCCCGCGCCGCGCTTCGGCGCCATCCCGTCGCTCCAGTAGAAGCGCATGTTGGGCGTCGCGGCGAGCAGGGCCACCGAGGTGTCGAGGTAGGACACGTCCACGAGCTGGCCGCGGCCGGTGCGCTCGCGCGCGAAAAGCGCGAACATGATGCCGAGGGCGCCGTGCATGCTGGCGCCCGCGTAGTCCGCGACGATGTTCAGCGGGATCGCCGGCTTGCGATCGGCCTCGCCGATGAGGTTCAGCACGCCCGCCAGCGAGAGATAGTTCATGTCATGGGCGGGATAGTCCCGATAGGGTCCGTTCTGCCCGAAGCCGGAGAGCGAGCAGTAGACGATCCGTGGATTCAGGGCGCGGATCGTCTCGTAGTCGGCTCCCAGCCGCTTCATCACGCCGGGGCGGAATCCCTCGACGATCACGTCGGCCTTCGCGGCGAGCCGCTTGAAGAGGGCCTGGCCCTCGGGGGCCTTCAGGTTCATGGCGAGCGAGCGCTTGTTCCGGTTGACGTAGGCGAAGGCGGCGCGACGCTTCACGTCGGGCGGCTCGGGGGTCTCCGGCGGCGTCTCGACCTTCAGCACCTCCGCGCCCATGTCCGCGAACAGCATGCCGGGCAGCTCCGCCGGCGGGACGCGCGCGAGCTCCAGCACCTTGATTCCGTCGAGGACGCCCATGAAGGGTCTCCTTCCCCCTCACCCAGCCCTCTCTCCCGAGGGAGAGGGGGGAGAGGAGTGGTGGTCAGCGGTAGCAGTCCGGGGCCTTGAGGGCCGATTTCCAAAATTCCGGATCGTGGCTGGGAAAGATGCGCCCACCCGTCGCGCGCGCGAGCGTCTTCAGCCGCTTGATCGAGTGCATGGCGCGCGTGGGGTCCCACACCACGCCGGGCGGCGTCTCCTTGTCGATGGATTCCTGCCAGTAGCAGGAGTCGCCCGCGAGAATCACGGGCCCCGACTGGGGCAGCTCGACCAGGAGCGACTGATGCCCGGGCGTGTGGCCGTCGCTCCGGACCGCCGTCACGCCGGGCACGAGCTCGGAGTCGCCGTCCAGCAGGCGCCAGCGATAGTCTGGCAGATCGAAGTTCTTCCGGTAGTAGAAGCTCGCGAAGAACGCCGCGGGATAGTGCGCGTAGGCGTACTCGTCCTTTTGCACCACCAGCTCGGAGTCCTGGAAGAGATAGGCCCCACCCGCGTGGTCGTAGTGGAGATGCGAGAGCACGACCAGATCGACGTCGCCCGGCTCGAGGCCGAGGCCGTCGAGGCGATGGACGAGCAGGTCCTCGTCGCCGAAGCGGGCGAGGGGGTCGTTCCGGAGCAGGCCGGGCACCGCGCGCGGCGACACGCCGGTGTCGAACAGCACCACGGCGTCGCTGGTCCGCACGATGTAGCAGGTGATCGGGATCTGGACCCGCTCGGCGGAGCGCTCGCCGTAGAAGAGCCCACTACGCTCGAACCCCATGTAGCCGTTCTGGAGCGCGTAGAGCCCCTCGACGGCCGCCATGCTCCGCGCCTAGCGCGCCGCCGAACGGGCGCGCTTCACGCGCGAGGATCCGCGACCGCCCGTCTCGGGCGGGTCCTTCGGGTCGTACACCCAGATCTTGCCAGAGGCGGCCAGGCCCATCGTGACGGTTCGGCCCTCGAGGAGGACGCTGATGGTGCCGGCGTAGGGCGCGACCTCCTTGATGGTGAGCCGTGCACCCGGGCGAATGCCGCTCTCCCACAGGAAGTGCAGGAGCTGGCGGTCGGCCTCGGCCTCCTCGGTGATGCGCTCCACCGTGAGGTCCTGGCCCGCGTGGGCCTGGCTCAGCGGGATCGGGTTGTGCGCCTCCGGCGCGGGCATGCCGGGGATGGGATTGCCGTGCGGGCAGGTGCTCGGCATCCCGAGCTGCTCGGCGAGACGCTCCTCCACGACCGGAGACAGCGCGTGCTCGAGACGATGCGCTTCGTCGTGGGCGCGCGACCAGTCGAGCCCGAGCACGTCGGTCAGCCAGCGCTCGAGCAGGCGGTGGCGGCGCGCCATGGTCTCGGCGATGCCGCGGCCCTTGGTGGTGAGGCGGATCTCCTTCTTGCCCGCGAGGCG
>DASTYT010000154.1 GCA_035764725.1 Candidatus Methylomirabilota bacterium
CGAGGCCGGCAGGCCCCAGCCGATGCCGCCGCCGCGCAGCCCGTAGAAGCTCTGGTGGTCCTGCGCGCGGAACAGATTGCGCACGCCGTGGCTCGACGAGATCGACTCGTCCACGATGATGGCGTCGTCGGGCACCGCGTCGGCCACCGCGCCCACCAGGGCCAGGGGCGAGATCGGCGAGGTCTGCACCTCCGCGCGCGCCTTGGCGCGCATCTTCTCCGTCGCAGCGGCGTGGGCGGCGGCGAGATCGGCGACCTTCCCCGCGCGCTCCTTCAGGACGGCGGGGCCCAGGCGCTTGCCCAGGGCCTCGGCGAGGTCCGGCAGCGTGGCCTTGGGATCGCCGAGGATGGCGACCTTGGCGGGGTAGTTCTTGCCGAGCTGCCAGGGATCGGTGTCCATGTGGACGACGGTGAGGCCCTCCGGCATGGGCTCCACGTCGGACGGCAGCGACAGGGTGAAGAGGTCGCCGCCCACCGAGAAGAGGAGGTCGTGCCCCATCAGCAGATTGCGGATGGGCGGACCGAGGCGCGGGAACGGGCCCGCGTAGAGCGGGTGCGTGAAGGGGAACGAGCAGGTGGACGGCACGCACTCGCCGTACACCGGCGCACCCAGGAGCTCCGCCACGTCCGCCAGCTCCTCGAGGGCATCGCCCTGCGACACCGCGTCGCCGGCGACCAGGAGGGGGCGCCGCGCGCGAACCAGCAGGTCGGCGGCGGCGTCGATGGCGGCGGCGTCGCCCCGGATGCGCGGCGCCACGCGCGTGCTCGCGAGGAGATCCAGCTCGCGCTCGGCGTTCAGCACGTCCACCGGCAGCGAGATGAACACGGGCCCGGTGGGATGCGCGTGCGCGGTCTTCACCGCGCGGCGCACCGCGCGGGGGAGGTCCTCGAGCCGCGTGATCTCGTGTGACCACTTCACGTAGGGTCGCGCCACCGGGGGAAGATCGGACCACAGGATGGGCTCGGTCAGGTTCATCGCCTGATCGTGCTGCCCTGCAGTGAGGAGCATCGGCGCGCCCGACATGCGCGCGTCGTAGAGCATGCCCATGGCGTTGCCGAGACCGGGCGAGGTGTGCACGTTCACCGCGGCGAGCTTGCCGCTCGCGTGGGCGTAGCCGTCGGCCATCGCGATCGCCACCGACTCCTGCAGGGCCAGGATGTAGCGGATCCCCGGCTCGCGCGCGAGCCCGTCCATGAGCGGCAGCTCGGTGGTGCCCGGGTTGCCGAACATGCACTCCACGCCTTCCTGCTTCAGGATCTGGAGAAAGGCCTGCTTGCCAGAGAGAAAGGGCATGGGGGAATCCTCCTCGGCGGGGATGATACCGTCCCTTTCTTGACTCCGCCAGAGGCGCTCGCTACGCTGCATTCGCGATGACGAATGCCGCGACGACGACGCTCGACGCGCCGTTTCTGCGCGCGTGCCGGCGCGAGAAGACCGCGTTCACGCCGGTGTGGCTCATGCGCCAGGCGGGGCGCTACATGGCGGAGTATCGGGCCCTGCGCGCGAAGCACGCGTTCCTCGAGCTGTGCAAGACGCCGGCGGCGGCCGCGGAGGTGACCCTGCAGCCGGTGGAGCGCCTCGGGGTGGATGCGGCGATCCTCTTCGCGGACATCCTGCTCGTGCTGGAGCCGCTCGGCGTGGGGCTCGAGTTCACGCGCGGCGAGGGGCCGCACATTCCCCGGCCCCTTCGCAGCGCGGCGGACGTCGCGCGGCTGCCCCGCGTGGACGTGGGCGCCTCGGTCGGCTACGTGTTCGAGACGGTGCGGCTGGCCCGCCGCGCGCTCGCCGGCCGGGTGCCGCTCATCGGATTCGCGGGCGCGCCGTTCACGCTCGCCTCGTACCTCATCGAGGGGGGCGCATCACGCGACTTCCTCCACACCAAGCGCTTCATGCGTGCGGAGCCGGCGGCCTGGCACGCGCTGATGGCGCGCCTCGCCGACATCACCGCCGAGTATCTGAACGGGCAGATCGGCGCCGGCGCCCAGGCGGTGCAGGTCTTCGACTCGTGGATCGGCACGCTCTCGTCGGCGGACTATCGCGAGTACGTGCTCCCGCACACCGCCGCCATCTTCCGGCGCCTGGCCGCGGGTGCGCCCGCCATTCACTTCGGTACCGGCACCGCCGCCCTGCTGGAGGTGATGCGCGAGGCCGGGGGCGACGTGATCGGCCTCGACTGGCGTGTCGATCTCGGCGCCGCGTGGGACCGGCTCGGGCCCGAGGTGGCGGTGCAGGGGAATCTCGATCCCGCCATCCTGCTGGCGCCCATCGACGAGATTCGCCGCGCGGCCCGCGCCATCCTCGACGGCGCCGCGCGCCGTCCCGGACACGTCTTCAACCTGGGCCACGGTGTGCACGCGGAGACGCCGGTCGACCATGTCCGCGCCCTCGTGGACATGGTCCACGAGATGAGCGCGCGATGATCAACGAAACGCTGCAGTTGATTGGCGAGCCGCAGCCGAAGGCGAGGCGAGCGGATACATGAATCGGCCAGGCTCTACTCTGCCATGCGCCTAGTCGTGGTGGGTGGCGGCGTGTCCGGCCTCGCCGCTGCGCATCGCGCGACCGAGCTGGCCCGCGAGCGCGGAATCGCCCTCGACCTCACGCTGCTCGAGGGGGCCGAGCGCCTGGGCGGCATCGTTCACACCGAGCGGCGCGACGGCTTCCTCATCGAGGGCGGGGCGGACTCGTTCATCTCCGAGAAGCCCTGGGCCCTCGCGCTGTGCCGCCGGCTCGGCGTCGAGGACCGCTTGGTGCGGACGGACGACCGCTACCGGAGCGCGTTCGTGGTGTACGGCGGGCGGCTCCACGCGCTCCCCGAGGGCTTCCAGATGATGGCGCCCACGCGGCTCGCACCCCTCCTGGCTTCGCCGCTCTTTTCCTGGCCTGGCAAGGCGCGTATGGCCCTGGACCTCGTGCTGCCGCGCGGCGGGGATCCCGACGAGAGCCTGGGCGCGTTCGTGCGCCGGCGGCTGGGCCGCGAGGCGCTCGAGCGCGTGGCCCAGCCGCTGATCGGGGGCATCTACACCGCCGACCCGGATTCCCTCTCGCTCGCCGCCACGATGCCGCGCTTCCTCGAGATGGAACGGCGCGACCGGAGCGTGATCCTCGCGATGCGGCGGGCGGCCCGGAGGGAGCCCGACGTGGCCCGCGGCGCCAGCGGCGCGCGCTGGTCGCTCTTCATCACCTTCGCCGCCGGGATGGAGGAATTCGTTCACGCCATCGCGCGACGGCTGCCGCCGGCGTCGGTGCGACTCAAAGAGCGCGTCGCCGCGGTGGAGCGGCGGGGCGAGGGCTGGCGCCTCGTCACCGCGGACGGCGCCGTGCTCGAGACGGATGCGCTCGTCATGGCGGCGGAAGCGCATCAGGCGGCCCGGCTGCTGCGGCATCTCGACCCGGGCCTGGGCCATCTGCTCGAGGGCATCAGCTACGCGTCCTCGGCGACGGTGACGCTCGGCTACCGCCGCGCGGACATCGCGCACCCCCTCGACGGATTCGGCTTCGTGGTGCCCCAGGTGGAGCGCCGGCCCATCATCGCGTGCACGTTCTCGAGCGTGAAGTATCCCGGTCGCGCGCCCGAGAACATGGCGCTGCTGCGCGTGTTCGTGGGCGGCGCGCTGAACGAGGCGGCGGTGGAGGCGGACGACGCCGCCCTCATCGCGACGGCGCGGGGCCAGCTCGCGGAGCTGCTCGGCGCGCGCGGCGAGCCCGTGCTCGTGCGGGTGGCCCGCTACGTGAAGGCGATGCCTCAGTACCAGGTGGGGCATCTCGCGCGCGTCGAAGCCATCGAGTCGTCGGTGCGCCGGCTGCGCGGCCTCGCCCTCGCGGGCGCCGCCTACCGCGGGGTCGGGATCTCCGACTGCGTCCTTTCGGGCGAGGCGGCGGCCGAGACCCTGCTCGCCTGAGCGGGTCGCCCGGCCCGGCGCTGACGCCCCCCCCCCCCCCGGGCCCCCCGGATCGTGGCTCCTGATCAGAAAGGTATGCTGGCCCGGCGCGGGATGAACCTCGATCTGGGCGCCCTCGGCAAAGGATTCGCGCTCGACGAGATCCGCCGGGCGCTGCGCGGACGCGGGCCTTCCGGTCTGCTGAACTTCGGGGAGTCGGGCCTCGTCCCTCTGGGCGCCGCGTCGGGGCGCGGCTGGACGGTGATGATCCGCCATCCCCGGGGCGGCTTCGTCGGCGCGATTCAGCTGCGCCGTCGATCCACGCAGCGGACGGCCGCTGCGGCGTCGCGCGCAGGTGCCGGTGCTGGCCCTCTCGGCCGCGGTGGCGGAGGCCGTGTCCACCGCGATGCTCGTCGCGGGCCGGGACGCCATGCCTGGGCTGGCGCGCCGCTTCGGCGTCGACGCGTGCTGGGTCGAGGGGACGGTGGTCGTCACGACCCCGGGCTTCCACCTCCACCGGCTCGAGGGGGCTCTTCCTCCCGCTTCGAGAGGGTGACCCGCGCGGTCCGATTCGGCTGACCGAGGCCTCGCACGCGCTCCACGAGATCCGCCGGCCACGCGCCCTCCGCGACCCGTCGCGCCACGAGCGCCAGGCTCAGCTGCGCGACCTCCTCCCAGCGCCCGCCGGCCTTGAGCACCTGCTCCAGCGCGTCGCGCGCGGGCTCGCCCTTCTTCGGGAAGCGGAGCGTGTGACGCAGCGAGATTCGCGCGCGATGCGTGGAGCCGAACACCGACGACACGTCGAGCGCGGCGGCATACGCGACCAGCGCGGCCTCGGTCTCGGCGATGCGGGCGTCGAGCGCCCGCCGCTCGGAGTGGAGCGCGGCCAGCCGGTCGACCAGCACCGTCCCGTCCTCGTAGGGCGGGGCGAGGAGTGACGGCATCACCGGCGGGAAGAGATGCGCCCACGCCGGACAGATCGCCTGGTAGGCGCAGCGCTGGCAGTGGCTGCCCTCGCGCAGGGGCCACACGGTATCGGCCTGGATCGCGTCGACGAGCGCGAGGGTGCGCGCCTCGAGCTCGCGCAGCGCCTCGGGCGCCCGCCGCGAACGCAGCTCGAGGTCGTGGGCGGTGTAGTGCCAGATCAGCTCGACGTCGCGCGCATGGCGCGGGAAGTGACGCTGCACGCCCATCTGGTAGAGCGCGAGCTGGCGATCGGCGTCGACATCCTGCTGGGTGGCGAGCCACTGCCCGGTCTTGTAGTCGCGGATCTGCCAGGTGCCCTCGCGCGTGACCGAGAGCCGGTCGATGTAGCCCTGCATCCAGAGGTTGCGCGCCTCGTCGAGCGGGAAGAGGATGCGCCGCTCCACCGCCACCGTCCGCTCCTGATCGAAGGGGTGGTAGCGCGCGTGGAAGTCGCGGAGCTGACGGGCGCCCAGCGCCTGGTAGTCGGCAGCGCTCCGCTCGGGATTCCCGATCCGGATCGTGCCCGCCCACTCGGCATCCCACCTCGTCCGATAGCCGGCGAGGACCTCATCGAGGGTCGGAGTGTGGCCACCCTTGACGCTCCGGTAGAGCGTCTCTAGCGCCGCGTGCACGTGGCTACCGAGGAACATCTCCACGGTCTCCACCTTGGGAACCTTGACGCGGTCCACGTACCGGAAGCGGTACTGCCGGGGGCAGGTCTCGTAGACGTGCAGGCCGGAGTGGGAGAAGACGGGCATGGACGGATCGTACTCCGGGTGGGGGAGGGATCGCTCGCGGCAGGAGCGCTTGTCGACCCTCCGGGTCTGGTGTACAGTCCCCCCACGCGGGATCCCACCGCTAGTCCCTTCTCTTGGCCCGATCCGTTAGGCAGGGAGGACACTATGCGCCCACGGTTCCGTCCGCTCGGCTTCGGCCTCCTGATCGCGCTGGCGTGGCTGGTCGCGGCCCCCCCTCCGAGTGACGCCCAGACGCCCAAGCGCGGGGGCACCCTCCGCGTCTCCTATGGAAACGAGATCGCCAACCTCGATTTCCACACCGCCCCCGGCTACGAAATGATGTGGGTGGCCATGAACATCGGGTGTGGCCTCGTGAACATCACACCCGATGGGAAGTTCGTGGGGGACGCCGCCGAGTCGTGGACCGTCTCGCCGGACGGTCTCCTCTACAACTTCAAGCTCCGGAAGAACGTCCTGTTCCACGACAGGACGCCCGTGGACGCCGCCGCCGTCAAGTTCAGCATCGACCACCTCATGGACCCGGCCACCAAGTCGGGCATGCGGAGCTTCTACGAGTCGGTCCACAGCGTGGAGGTGCTCGACCCGCTCACCGTGCAGATCCGCCTGAAGCAGCCCTACGCGTTCCTGCTCCACATGCTCGCCGCCTATCGCACGGGCCTCGTGCTCTATTCGCCCACCGCCACCCAGAAGTACACCGTGGAAGATCGCAAGCAGGGCAAGCCGGGAGCGGTGATCGGCTGCGGGCCCTTCAGGCTCGTGGAGTGGGTGAAGGGCAGCCACCTCGTCATGGAGCGCTTCGACAAGTACTTCGTGCCGGGCCTGCCCTATCTCGACCGGGTCATGATCCGCGTGATCAAGGATCCCGTCACCGAGATGGCCGCCTTCAAGGCCGGGGAGGTCGACTTCATCGCGTCGTTCTCGCCGGAGCACGTGGACACCCTGAAAGCCCAGTCGCCGAACGCCGTCGTCATGACCGGCAAGGAGACGACGCCCATGCTGGCGGCGATGAAGGTCACCGTACCCAAGGACGGCAAGCCCATGTCCAAGGAGCGGGCGCCGCATCCCATCTTCGGTGACCTCCGGGTGCGCAAGGCGATCGGCTGCTACGGCATCGATCGCCAGGAGATCGTGAAGATCGCCTTCAAGGGCAAGGCCACACCGTGGGTGGGGATGAACCCGCCGGGCACGCTCGACACCGTGGACGTCAATTACATGTGCCCTTACGACCAGGCCAAGGCCAAGGCGCTCCTCGCCGAGGCCGGCTACGGCCCGGCCAAGCCGCTGACCTTCGAGTTGATGGCCGACACCGAGAAGAGCGTGTTCAACGTCATCGCCACCGTGATCAAGGAGCAGATGGCCCGGCTCGGCGTGACCGCCAACATCCGCGTCGTCGACAAGGTGACGTGGATGAACACGACCCTCCA
>DASTYT010000155.1 GCA_035764725.1 Candidatus Methylomirabilota bacterium
GGCCAGCGCGGACGGCCCGGCGGGGCTGGCGGCCGTCCGGGAGGGGGTGGGGGACACCGCCGCGGCGGTGGCCCTGCTGCGCCAGGCTGTTACCCTCGAGCCGGGTTATGTCGCCGCCCGGGCCGAGCTGGCCCGGCTCGAGCGTGCCCTCGATGGTGGGCCGCCTGCCTCCGTCACGCGCTAGGCCGGGAACATCGCGCCGCCCCCTTGTGTTCGCCCCGTTTTGCTGGTAAGCAAACGGCCAATCGGAAGCCCTCGCGGCCTTCTCCGACCCCCCACCGGGCTAGCAAGGAGATCAATCCATGGCGCAGGTGAAGCAGATCACGGTGACCGCCGAATCGAAGCCGGGCGTCCTCGCCAAGGTGTGCGCGGCCCTCGCCGGGGCGAACGTGAACATCCTCGCGGTGTGCGCCGCCGACGCGGGCGGCCGAGGCAAGCTCCGCCTCGTGGTCTCCGACCCGACGCGGGCCAAGCAGGCGCTCGCCGACGCGAAGATCCGCTGCGGCGAAGAGCCCGCCCTCGTCCTCACGCTGGACGACCGTCCGGGGAGCCTCGGGCGCGTGGCGGAGAAGCTCGCCGCGGCCAAGATCAACATCAAGTGCACCTACGCCAGCACCACCGGCGCCGGGGGGAGCGCGCAGGTGATCCTCGTCGTCCCGAACCCCGACAAGGCCGAGCGCGCGCTGGCCTGAGCATGCGTCTCAAGCGCGAGGACGTGGAGCGGATGATGGCGGAGCGGCCGGCCGGCACCGCCCTCGAGGAGGCGCTCGACGTGTACGAGGTCTTCGCCAGCGGGACCCTGGCCGACGAGGTGTACATCCTCGACAACGTCGGCGGCAAGCGCATCGCCATCGCGCCCAGCGCGCTGAAGGCGAAATACAGGAAGGAGTGACCCATGGCCATCATCGTCATCTCGCACGAGATCGGAGCGGGTGGACCGGAGATCGGGCAGGCCCTGGGTGAGCGGCTCAACTACCGATGCGTCGGCCAAGATCTCATCGTCGATGTCGCGCGCCGCTATGGACTGCTCGAAGAGAAGCTCTCGCATCTGGACGAGGCCAAGCCCTCGCTCTTCGAGCGCTTCGACGCCGAGACGCGGCGCTACATCACGGTGATCCAGACCGCACTGTACGAGTTCGCCGAGCACGACAACGTGATCCTCCTCGGCCGCGGCGGCCAGTGGCTCCTGCGGGGCATTCCTCACGTGCTGCGCGTGCGCGTGATGGCGCCGTTCGACCTGCGTCAGAAGCGGCTCGCCAAGAAGATGGCGGGCCAGATGGGCGAGCAGACGAACATGCGTACGGTCACCGACATGGTGCGGCGCGACGACATGGAGAAGATCGGGCGCATGCGCTACCTCTACGAGGTCGACATCCGCGACCCTGCCCTCTACGACGTCGTGATCAACACCGAGAAGGTCTCGGTGGACGCCGCCGTCGAGGTCATCGCGGTGCTCGTCCGCCGGCCGGAGATGGCGACGTCCGACGTGGGCACGCGCCTCGTCGCCGACCGCGCGCTCGCCTCACGTGTGCAGGTGGCACTCGCCACGCATCCCGAGACACGCAAGTATCGCACCACCGTGGAGGCCAAGGACGGGGTGGTCACCCTCGAGGGCACCGCTGCGCTCGAGGAGGCGGTCGAGGTGGCCCGCTCGGTCAACGGGGTGCGCGAAGTGCGGACGCAGCAGGTGGAGATCCCGCCGATCCCGCCGTTCGTCGCGTAGCGTCGATGCCGTACGAGTGCAGGCGGGGGCCGCCGGGCCTCGCTTGCTCAGTACAGCATTGCGCCGCGAGGTCCCGCAGCCCCCGCCCGCACTCGGCGTCGCTAGTTGGATTTGAGGGGGCGGTCGGGACGGGTGCTGCGGTCCTCGGGAACCTCGGCGACCGTGGTGGACACGGTCACCTTCTGCTTCTTGCGCCAGACCTCGAGGTTCACCGTCTTGCCCACCCGGGTCTCGGCGACGAGACGCTGCAGGTGGTGCGAGTCCTCGACGGCCGTCTTGTCGTAGCTCAGCACCACGTCGCCCTGCTGCAGCCCGGCCTTCGCGGCGGGGCTGTCGGGAATGGTGGACGCGACGAGCGCACCCTCCGCGCCGGGTAGGCCCAGGCTCTGCACGAGCTCCTTGGACAGGGGCTGCAGCGCCACGCCGAGCCAGCCCCGCACGACCTTACCCTTCTCGACGAGCTGATCCACCACCCGCTTCACCATATTGATGGGGATGGCGAAGCCGATGCCCTGCCCGGCGGCGACGATGGCGGTGTTGACGCCCACCACCTCGCCCTTGAGGTTGATGAGGGGACCGCCGGAGTTGCCGGGATTGATGGACGCGTCGGTCTGGATGAAGTTCTCGTAGGTCGCCACGCCGACGTCGGAGCGCCCGGTGGCGCTGATCACGCCCACGGTGACGGTCTGATCGAGCCCGAACGGATTGCCGATCGCGATGGCCCACTCGCCCACGCGGAGCGCGTCGGAGTCACCCAGGGCCGCCACCCGGAGCTCGTGGTCCGCCTCGAAGCGCACCACCGCGAGATCGGTCTTGGGATCCACGCCCATCACCTTGCCGCGGTACTCGCGCTTGTCGGCGAGGCGCACGAGAATCTCGTCCGCGCCCTTGATGACGTGGAAGTTCGTGAGGATGAGTCCGCGCTTGTCGATGATCACGCCGGAGCCCATGCTCGGCAGCCGGAACTCGGGCCGCTGACCGGGCCCGCCGGGTGCCTTGGGCGCGGGCGGCTCCGAGCCGAAGAACTGCTTGAAGAAGTCATGGAAGAACGGGTCGTCGGAGCCGGGGGGCGGCGGTGTGGGCCGGCGCGCGCGCGACAGGGTGCCGATGTTGACGACGGCGGGACGTAGCTGCTGAGCGACCCCCACGAACGCGGCCTGTAGCGAGTCGGCCTGGAGAGCGCCCGCGCTCGGCCGGGCCACCGCCGCGACGGTGGGCGCGGGCCCGATGCGATCGCGGACGAGGAAGCCCACGCCGGCGGACGCCAGCACGAGGACGAAGCCGACGAGAGCACCGAGGAGGGTACGGTTCATGACGTGTGCGCTGCGGGCGAGCGGATCATACTCACCCGTGATTCGGGGTGTCAAGCGAGCCCCCCTCGCGCCGGCGCAGAAAATGCGACGGCGTGGCGCGACTTGTTTGCTAAGACAGGGGCAGGAGGGCGCTCGCATGCACACCGCGAACGCTGACCGCGACGCGAGATCGTAGCGGGCACGAGCCCGCCGGCGCCGCGCGCGACGCGCGAAACGCGATCGCCCGCCGCGCGAGCCGCCACGCCATTGCCGTCGAGGCTGCCGAGGAGCGCTCCACGCCGCCGCGACGAGGCTTTCGGCGGCCACAGTTTTTGAAGGACCCCCCTGAATTTGTTGCGCGCCGGGCCCCCCGCCAGGGGCTGCTGTATTACAAGTGTTTGATAAACATGCCTGAGTTGGCGGTGAAGTACCACCTCCTACGGGCATGTGTATTGCTTGACCCTAGGTCAGCAGTAGGTCGGTCGGCGCCTGTGCGCCAACGGCCAGAACTCATAACCTGATAAATCGACTGGGAGGGTACGAAGATGTTCACCTCAATGCTCAAAGCGGTTCGCGGGAAGGAGCGCGAGCGGGGGTTCACCCTGGTCGAGCTCCTGATCGTGATCCTCATCGTCGGCATCCTTGCCGCGGTGGCGATTCCGCTCTATCTGGGCTACACGAAGGACGCCAAGATGGCCGAGGGCAAGGCGCTGCTCGGGTCCGTGATGACGGCCCTGCAGGGTTGCGTCCAGGCCAAGGGCTCGGGGCAGAGCTGCCAAGTCAGCGAGATCGTCAATCGCGCGGGCCTCAGCGCCGGCGGCGCGACGGGTGATGGCCGCTGGACGGTAGTGACCTCGGGCAGCCTCGCCGTCTCCACCACGTCGCCCCCGACTTTCAACGGCACGATCCAGGCGTCGGGCACGGGGTCGGACACCGCGGCCCTGTCGCTCTCGATGTTCCCCACGAACAGCGGCGTGTTCCTTCGCTGCAACAGCACGAGCAGCACGCCTCCGGCCAGCACTGGCGCCGGCGAGCCCTGCTAGGCTGATTCTCGAGCGTCTCGCGGGGGTGGCGGGATGATCCGTCACCCCCGTTCGCGTCTCACCGCCCCGCCGTCCGCGAGGCTCGACGGATGGCTCGTCGTCGTCCTCGTGATCATTGCCTTCCTGCCTGCCCTCTTCGGCGGCTTCCTCGGCTGGGACGACGATCAGAACTTCGTCGAGAATCTCGCCTATCGCGGGCTCGACGGCCCCCATCTCCGCTGGATGCTGACCACGTATCACATGGGCCACTGGAAGCCCATCACCTGGCTCACCCACGGCCTCGATCACGCCCTCTGGGGCATGCATCCGATGGGCTACAAGGCGGTCACCATCCTGCTCCACGCGCTGGCCGCGCTCGCGCTCCTCCATCTCGCACGACGCCTGCTCGGGCTCGCCTTCGACCGCGCGCCGGACGGACCCATCCGCACGGGCGCGCTGGGCGCCGCGCTGCTCTGGGCGCTGCATCCCCTTCGCGTCGAGCCCGTCGTCTGGCTCAGCGCGCGCGGCGACGTCGTGGCCGGGCTGGGCGCCTTCGTGACCGTGCTCGCGTATCTCCGCGCGCACCGCCGCGCACCGGGTACGGACGGGCCCGGGGCTGCGACGTGGTCGCCTCGGTGGTACGGCGCGTCGCTCGCCCTCTTCGCGCTCGCGCTCATGGGCAAGTCGATCGTCGTCACGCTGCCCGTCGTGCTCCTCCTCCTCGACGCCTATCCCCTCCGGCGCCTCGGGCCCGCCGCAGGGGGCTGGCTCGGTCCGGCCGCGCGCCGCGCGTATCTCGAGAAGGCGCCGTTCTTCGCGCTCGCCGGCGCCGCGAGCGTGCTCGCGGTGTGCGCCCGGATCGAGTTCGGCAGCCTGGTGGACGTCGGGGACATCGGCTGGCCCACGCGCGTGGCGGCCGCGCTCTACGCGCTCGCGTTTCACCTCGCGAAGAGCCTCCTGCCGGTCTCCCTGTCGCCGCTCTACGATTTCCGCGCCACCCTCGCCCGCGGCCCGTGGCCCTTCGTCGCGGGCGGCGCGCTCGTCCTGGCTATGACCGTGGTGGCCCTCGTGCGCGCGCGGCGCCGGCCGGCCCTGGCCGCGACGTGGGCCGCGTACGTGGTCGTTCTCCTCCCCGTGTCCGGCCTGGTCCAGAACGGCCCGCAGATCGCCGCCGATCGCTACACCTACCTCGCGGGCGCGCCCTGGGCGCTCCTCGCGGGCGCTGGGCTTGCGTGGTGCGCCGCCGAAGTCGCCGGGGCCGCCTCGCGACGACCGTTCGCCCGCTGCGTGCTGGCGCTGGCTGCCGCGGCCTGCGTGGCGCTGGTGAGCCTGAGCGCGTGGCAGACGCTCATCTGGCAGGACACGCTGACGCTGTGGTCCCGCGTGATCGCGCTCGAGCCGCGAAGCGCGCTCGCCCACACCGGGCTCGGTACCGCGCTCCTGGACGAGGGCCGCCGAGCGGACGCGGCCGCCCATTACCGCCGCGCGCTGGCTCTGTTTCCGCAACTCCCCGAGGCCGAGATGGGGCTGGCCCTGATTTTGGGGCGCGAGCGGCAGACCGACGAGGCGGTGCGCCACGCGCGGCTGGCCATCGCACGCCAGCCGAAGCGCGCGGGCTTTCGGGTGGTCCTCGCCGAGATCCTGTGGCAGGGCGGCCGGCACGACGAGGCGCTGGCCGCGATCGACGAGGGCGAGCGCCTGGCGCCGGGTGTGCCCTACCATGCCTACCTGCGCGCGACGCGGCTCGCAGAGATGGGGCGCGCGGCCGACGCCGTGGCCGCGCTCGAGGACGGCCATCGACTGCAGCGCGCCGCCGGGCTCCCCGAGGCCGAGAGCGACCGCTACACGGCGCTCGTCTACGCCTCGATCGACCCGCCCACCGCGGTGGCGGCGTGGCAGCGCTACCTGCTGGCGATGAGCCGGATTCCACGCCCCACGCCGCGCGAACTGGCGCAGCTTGCGACGGCGCTGGCCGCGCTCGAGGAGCTGACCCGGGCCCCGAGCGCCGCCGCTATTTCCCCTCCGCGCTAGGACAGCCCGCGGCGGCGTCCCCGGGCACCTCGAGTCGCTCGCCGATCCGCCGCACGCCCGCGCACGCCTCCGCCTGACCGGGTTCCGCCTGGAGGACCGCGCGATAGTAGGCGAGCGCCCCCAGGTCGTTGTCTTCGCCCTCGAGCAGCCGGGCGATCAGGACGTAGAAGCCGGGCTTGTTGTGGAAGCGGGCCGCCGCCTCTTCGTACTGGCCGATCGCCTCCGGCACCATGCCGGCCTCGGCGTACGCGTTGCCGAGATAGGCGTGCGCGTTGCGGCTCTCCGGATCGACGGCGAGGGCATGGCGCCAGAGCGCCACCGAGTCGTGCCAGATCGCCGCCTGCTGCCAGGCGAGCCCCCCGTAGCCGACCAGCACGGCGGCCACCGCGGTCCGCAGCGCCGTCGCCAGCACGCGCGCGCGCGGCGCCGAGCCCGGGTGCCATGCCACCGCCGCGCCGACCCAGAGCGCCCACGGCAAGCCGGCCAGATAAGAGTAGCGATCGGCCACGGACTGAGGACCGTTATGGAAGACACCCGACACCGGGAGCAGCGTCACCGCGTACACCGCCCATGACGCCGAGAACGCGGGCAGGCGTCGCACGAGGACGAGGGCCAGCGCGGTGCCGCCGAGCGCCAGGGCGAAGTCATAGTAGGTCACGAGCATCGGGAACGTGTAGAGCGGGCTGAGAGCGAGTGGAAGCGCGGTCTTTCCGAGATAGAACGCGAGGCTGTAGAGGAACAGCACCGCCCGGAGCAGCGGGCTCATGCCGGAGAGCGAGCGCATGTTGCCCAGCGGGACGAGGGCGAGGAAGGCGAGCGCGGCGGCGGCGAGGCCCAGGGCGAAGAAGGGCAGCTTCTCGGCCCACACCGCCCAGCGCGTCCAGCCCCGGGCTCCGCCGAGGCGCCGCAGCGGGTAGATGTCCAGCACGAGCAGCGTCAGCGGGAGCGTGGCGGTGATGGACTTGGAGAGGAGCGCGCCCACGAAGAGCGCGACCGACGTCCAGTACAGGCCCACACGCCGAGAGTCGCCGCTGACGGCCTTCACGTAGGCGAGGGCGGCGCCCACGTAGAGGAGGCCCGAGAGCACGTCCCGCCGCTCGGTGACCCAGGCCACCGACTCCGCGCGTAGGGGATGCGCGGCGAAGAACACGGCCGCCGCGGCGGCGCCGAGTCGCAGGGAGAGGCCACCGGCGGTCGCGGCGCCCAGCGCGAGGCGCAGCAGGCGCACGGCGAGGAAGTAAAACACCAGGGCCGTGGCCGCATGCAGCAGCACGTTGCTGAGGTGATAGCCCCACGGGGACATCTCCCACACGGCGTAGTCCCAGCCCAGCGTGAGCCAGGTCAGCGGCATGTAGTGGCCCATGTGGAACGCGGTGAACATCCACACGAGCTGGCGCGGGCCTAGCCCGCGGTAGTGCGGGTTCTCGAGGAACATCGCGGGATCGTCCCAGTTGACCCATTCGGGCGAGAGCGCAGGCGCGAACACGCCGATGGTGAGCGCGACCACCAGCACGGCGATCACGGCGCTCGCCCACTGCCGGTCATCCCAGGACGGCGGCACTACGTACGCTCCGGGCGGCAGCCGTCGAGCTCGTGAGGCCGCGCGCCGACCGCCACCGCGGCGCGCCGGGCATTGGCGCAGGCCCCGGGTTCGCCGGGCTGCAGGCGCAGCGCGTGGACGAAGGCGTCAAGGGCATTCGCGTAGCGGCCCTGTGAGGCGTAGGCGACCCCGAGGTTGTTCCACGCCGCGCCGAACCCCGGCTCGAGTCGCACGGCGAGACGGTAGTGCTCCTCGGCTTCGGCGTGCGCGCGGTACTCCTGGAGCATGAGGGCGAGCGCGAAGGCGAGACGGGCGCGTGCGGCCGGGCTCGCCTCGGGCACGCCCGCGACGGCGGCACGCAGCTCCCACACCTGATAGCGCGGCCAGGCCGCCGTCCGCTCGAGCGCGGCGCTCCAGGCTCGCACCGCCTCCTCCGACGCCCCGCGGGCCCAGAGGAGATTCCCCAGCCGGATCCACGCCACGGGATGCCCGGGATCGAGCGCCAGGGCCTCGCGGAGCCGTCGCTCCGCCTCGGCGGGCCGCCCCGCCTGCGCGTCCACGAGGGCGAGGTGCAGGGTGAACTGCGCGCGCAGCGCCGGCAGGCTCGCTGGCACGCGCGCCAGGCACGCCTCGAAGTGCGCGCGCGCCTCGTCGAATCGCCCCCCTTCGGCGAGGGCCCAGCCGAGGTAGAAGAGCGGTATGTCGCTGTCCGGATCGGCCCACGCGGCATGGCGCCAGAGTGTGATCGAGTCCCGCCAGATCGCGATCTGGCGCTGGGTGAGGAGCGTGAGCCCGCAGACGAGGACGAGGGCCGCGGCGAGCGCCGCGCGCGCGATCGGGGTCGAGAGCCGCTGGGCCTGCCAGGCCCGCCACGCCCACACGGCGAAGGCGCCCACGAGAATGGACCAGCCGACGCTCGGCAGGTAGGAATAACGGTCCGCCGTGATCTGCGGGCCATTGGGGAAGATGCCGGAAGCGGGGAGCAGCAGCGCGATGTACGCCACCCACGCCGTCAGCCCGGCCGGCCAGCGCCGGCGGAGCGCGACCAGGACCGCGGTGAGCGCGAGGCCGGCGACGGCCGGGAGGAGATAGCGGAGGGCGAGGGGATCGACCGGGCGATAGAGGGAGTAGAGCGGCGAGAGCGGCCAGGGCCAGAGCGTCTTGCCGAGGTAGAAGAGGACACTGTACGCGGCGAGCGCGAGGCGCGGGGCGATGCCCTCGTGGCTCACGGGAGCGAGAATCCCCCACCGGAAGCCGATGACCAGCATGATCCCGGCGGCGAGCGCAGCCACGGCGAGGAACGGAAGCTTCTCGACGAGCACCACGCGGAGCACGTGTCCCCACGCCGTCCCCTCGCGTGGCGCGATCGCGATGCGGCGCAGCGGGTACACGTCCAGGGCCACGAGCACCAGCGGCAGCCCCACCACGATCGACTTCGCGAAGACGGCCAGCGTGAAGCAGGCCACGGCGGTCCAGTAGTGGCCCCGCCGGACGGCGCCGCCTCGCTCCGCGTCTTCGACGGCTTTCACGTAGGCGAGCGTGGCGGCGAGGGCCAGGGCGCCGCTGACCAGGTCGCGGCGCTCGGTGATCCAGGCGACCGACTCGACGCGCAGCGGGTGCAGTCCCCACACGAGCGCGGCGAGCGCGGCGCCGAGCTGTATCGCGCGGGGAGGCGGGCCGCCCGCGTGGAAGCCGGCCGTGAGCAGGCGCACGGCGAGCCGGTAGACCAGTACGGCGCTCGCGGCGTGGAAGAGCACGGCGGTGAGGTGATAGCCCGCCGGGTTCATGCCCCAGATGAGATAGTCCAGCGCCAAGGTGAGCCAGGTGACCGGGATGTAGTGACCCATGTGCACCGCGGTGAAGATCCAGGCCAGGTGGGCTGGACCGAGGCCGCGGTAGTGCGGATTGCCGACCAGATTCTCCCCGTCGTCCCAGCTCAGGAAGGCGCCACCGACGGCGGGTAGAAAGGCGGCGAGTACGAGCACGAAAATCAGTGCGGCATGACGTCGCTGGGGCGCGCGCACGACGTCTCCATATTAACTTTGTTGACCACTTGCGGCGACGGGCGATAAGATCGACGAGGGTCATCCATGAGCGCGGGTAAGGTCCTCGTGGTGGACGACGAGCCGGAAGTGCGGCTCGTGCTCACTGAATTCCTCGAGAGCCGCGGCTTCCACGTCACCGCCGCCGAGAGCGGCGCCCGCGCATTGGCCGTCGTCGACTCCGTCGAGCCGCACGTGGTGCTCCTCGACGTCACCATGCCGGAGATGGACGGCATCGAGACGCTCAAGCGGCTCGCCGCCCTCAAGCCCGGATTGCCCATCATCATGGTGACGGCCAACGCCGACGTGGACATCACGTCCCGGCTGCTCGCCATGGGCGCGGCGGACTACATTCCCAAGCCGTTCGATCTCGACTACCTCGGTCAGGCCGTCAGCATCCAGGTGTCGGCCGCGCTCGAGCCCTGAAGTCTCCCTGCGTCGCCACCGCGGTCGCGCTGCTCGTGCTCGCGGGCTGCGCGTCCACCCCCGGTCAGGTGCCGGTGCAGCGCGCGACGGTGGGGCCCAGCGCGATGGAGGTCTACAACGCCCGCTTCGTGCGCGGGTACGCGCGCCTGCCCACCTTTGACGAGACGTCGAAGTTCCGGGACGATCTCGACCAGCGGGTCGGCGAGTACCTGACGAAGAATCCTCAGCTCGCGACGTCCCCGCGCGCCAGCCAGTTTCGCTTCGAGCGTCGGGTGGACGTGGGCATGACCAGGCCCGAGGTCACGCTGTTGCTGGGCCAGCCGGACACGACGAGCGTGGATCCCGTTCTCATGGGCGCTACCGCACAGGTGTTCTGGAAGGACATCAGCAAGCGGGCGACGGAGATGTGGCGGTACCCGTCCGGCTGGGCCGTCTACTTCGACGGCGAGCGCGTGGTGGACCTGACCGTCGCGGGTAAGCCGCCGCTGGAGTAGCCCCCGGCGCCCATGCCGCGCGCCCGCCCCGCCGAGCATTCTTGGTGGCGGCGCGGGGTGCGCGCTAGAGTGTTGGCGTGAAAATCGGGACGCTGATCCGCACGGTGGTGTTCCTCGCGGTGTTCGGATGGGCCGCCTACACCGCGTTCATGGTCGCCTACGACTACTTCACGACCTCAGGCATGGTGGGCCAGCTCGTCGTGGATGCCGTGACCAAGCGCAAGGCCATGGTCGCCGCGGGCGGCAGCCCCGCGGTCACCCAGGAGATCGCCAACGACGTGCGCGGACTGATCCTGAAGGAGTCGCGCCGGCAGCAGATCCCACTCGATGAGCACACTCTCCAGGTCACGCCCGGCTCGTACGCGGTGCAGGTCTCGATGAGCTGGAAGCACCCGGTCGCGCTGTACGGCGACACCAATCTCTTCGACCTCACGCTCTGGATGGACCGCACGTTCGACACCGGCTTCTGATCACGCCGCCGCCCGCGCAACAATTTCTGCGCGGAAAGAAACTCGACGCCGCGCATTCCGGTCATCCGTCGGATTCTCCGACTCGAAACGGCGCTCGCCTAGCGCTGGGCGACGGGCACCCTTCAGATCTTGGAGCCCCGCATGTGATTCATAGTCAATAAAGCCAATTAGTTAGGGCTCGCTTGGGCCAAATCGGATTGCCTCCGTTGACAGGCCGCTCACTCCGCCGCTTCCCGCAAATGCAACTTGCTGATTTCAATGCGATTTGCCCCCTGGCATGCACCGTGCTCTTCCCGAATGTCAGGAGGGGCCATGACCATGGGCAGATCGTTCAAGCGATCAATCGGCGGGGCAGTCGCCCTCGCGCTGGCCGTGATGATCACGGCGAGTCCGGCGGCAGCGATCACCGTCTTGACCTTCGAAGGTCTCCAGAACCTCGAGTCGATCAACGGCTTCTACAACGGCGCCAACGGCGGCTTCGGGAGCGGCCCGGGACCCAGCCTCGGGATCACGTTCTCCTCCAACGCCCTGGCCATCATCGACAGTGACGCCGGCGGCAGCGGCAACATCGGCGGCGAGCCCTCGCCCAGCACCGTGCTGTTCTTCCTGAGCGGGACCGCCGCGACCATGAACGTTCCGGCCGGCTTCGACACGGGCTTCTCGTTCTACTACTCCTCGGTCAACGTGTCCGGTCTCATCAATGTGTGGGACGCCCTCGATGGCACTGGCAATCTCCTGGCCTCGCTCGTGCTGCCGGTGACACCGTTCGGTGGGGCGCCGGATCCGACGGGCGCCTATAGCCCCTTCCTCGCGATGGGCGTCGCCTTCAACGGCATCGCCCGCTCGGTGGACTTCGGCGGTACCGTCGACCAGATCGCCTTCGATGACATCACGCTGGGTTCGATCACGCCGGGTTCCACCCTGGCGGTGGCGGACACCGAGGCTGCGGTTCCGGAGCCCGGGAGCCTCCTCCTCGTGGCGGCGGGCATGCTGGGTGCGGGCGCCCTTCGCCGCTTGGCGCGGCGCGGGTAGCCCCGCCCGCGAAGTAGCGGAAAGCAAAGAGCACGCGGACGCCGACTTCCCCCTCGGCGTCCGCGATGCTTTGGGCGCTCCCTTTGCTAAACTTTTCGGGGAGGCTTCTGACGACACATGGGTGCGCTCGGCGGCCGCCTGCGCCGCATCGTCCGCGATCGACGGGGCATCTCCGTCGTCGAGGTGCTCATTGCCGCGCTGCTTCTGGGCATCGCGGCGGCAGGCGTCACCCTCATGTTCGGCAGCGGCCAGGCCTTCATCGTCGGCGAGGGTGACAATCGGGTGGCGCTGGCGCTCGCGCGTCAGGCCATCGAGCAGGTGCGAGCCTCCGGATTCGGCCCCACGAGCGGGAGCGACCCGCGCGAGGAGCTGACGTTCAACTCGACCGCGTATGGCACGACCTACCCGGGATACCAGCGCACGATCACGATCGCCTCGGTGTGCGCGAACAACTTCCTTCCCGCCTGCACCGCGCCCACGCCGATCGAGGCCAAGCTGATCACGGTGACCGTGCGCGCGACCCAGGGCGTGAAGGGCGCGGACATGACCAGCCTGCCGGTCGTGCTGCGCTCGGTGATGGTGCTGAAGTGAGCGCGCGCCCCGCCGCGCTAGCCCGGGACCGTCGCGGCGTCACCCTCGTCGAGCTCCTCGTGGCTACCGTGATCTTCGCCATCGTGGCGGTGGCCATCGGCTCGTTCTACGTCTCGACCCAGCGAGCGTTCGACTACGGCAGCGCGCAGGCCTTCGCCCAGCGGCAGGGGACCTTGCTCCAGGAAGAGATCCAGCGGCGGCTGCAGCGCGCGGTGGACTTCTCGGTCACGCCCTGCGGGTCCGGCACCGCGACCGCGTTCGTGAGGTACAACCTCCCCGATGGCACGGTCTGGTGCCTGCACCAGGACCAGAAGACGGGCGACGCCTATCCTCAGCTCTACGTCTGCTCGCTGAACGCCGGGGTCGTGCTCGTCACCGGAGGCATTGCCTGCGACACGGGCTCTGCGGTGAGCCTGACCGCCCAGGCGCAGAACCTCAACGACATGTCACGCCGGCTGAGCACTCAGCTCCGCGTCGCCAACACCACGTTCCTCGCCGTGTCGACGATGAACGGCTCGGCGATGGCGGGGCGCGCGCTCGACGTGCGCTTCGACCTCTACGACGGCGCCATCCTGAGCCTTTACCCCGCGAGCTACACGGGCATGCGCTTCGGATTCACGACCACGCTGAGGAATTGATGGCGGCGGCCCGCCAGCGCCCGCTCAGCACGGCCGTCCGCGACCAGCGCGGCAGCGTGCTCCTCATGAGCATCGTCCTCGTGTTCGTGATGACGCTGCTGGGCCTCGCCCTGTTCGATCTCGGCGCCATCGAGAACCGGCTTTCGCTGGCGAGCCAGGCGGACCTGCGCGCCTTCGAGGTGGCGCAGGCCGGCGTCGAGCGCGCCCTGCGCGAGCTGCAGGACGGCTTCGTGGGAGACACCGCGGGCAGCGAGAGCTGGGCCGACAACGACGGCGTGCGGGCCCCGATCTGCTCGCCGTCCTGCGCGACGGGCGTCTATCGCCCCATGACGCTGGCCAACACGAGCTTCCCGGGCGGCGGCTCGTACGCGGTCGAGATCATGCTCGTGACGGTGGCCGAGGCGAACGCGACCTCGCCGTACCCGATCGGACTCAGCTGCTTCATGAACGCCGCCAGCGTCTGCACCAACCTGGTCTTCGTGCGCAGCACGGGCACGGTGACCGATAGCACGTCGGGCGGCGCCACGTCGCCGGCGCCCGCCGGCTACACCGCGCGGAAGACCCTGCAGGTGCTGGCGCGCGCGTACGCGCCCTCGGTGCTCGCCGGCGGCCTCGTGGCGGGGACGCCCGCATCGCTTCAGCCCGTGAACGGCAACGTGCTGGTCGCGGGCTCGGCGCTCACGTTCGGCACCTCGTCGCTGGCCGCCTTCGACTTGAACGGGACCAATGCCGTGGGGTTTCACAACAGCTTGGGGAACCTGGGCCCCACCGCGTCGCTGCCCGATGCCGAGATCCTACGGCGCCTGCCGGCCCAGCAGGCGGTGTGCGCGCCGACGGCGACTCCCTGCGCCACGCCGAACGTGTACTCGCTGGGGGCCGAGGTCCAGGTCGCGCGGCCGACTGCGGTGACCGCGGTGAACCTGGCCGGCGGCGCCGTGGCGGGTGGCGTCGTCGGCGTGTCGCACGCCACCGGGGGCAGCACGCCGGGCTCGCTCGCCGGGAAGGGCCCACTCGACGCGATCCTTGTCGCCGACGGCTGCCAGACGAGCGGGTGCACGGACAGCTTCAAGATCGTCTCGCCCTCGCAGCTCCCCACGGTGGACCTCGGCGCGATCGGCCGGCCGTATCCCGAGAATCCGATCTCGCCCTTCCCACTCCTCACCGGCGCCTATCCCGTGACCATCGGCGGCTCCACGTACGCCAACATGCAGACGTACTTCTCGACGCGCGCCGCCGATCTCACGGCCAGCCTGGACGGGACCGGCCAGCCGGGGGACACGGGCAGCCTGAACGGCCTCTTCGCCAGCACGGGCAGCTGGAACACCACCAATCCTGCGGCCGCCGGCAACTTCTTCAACAAGGCCGGCCAAGCACGGCGTGGGCGGATCTGCTGGAACCGCCCGACCGGGGTGCTCACGTTCGGCATCACGGCGGCCGGCACCACCAACAACCCGTGCAACACGCCGGCGTCTCCGTCCGACCCGCTCCTCGTCTACAACACGAGCGCGAACGGCTGGCGGATCACCCGCAGCGCCTTCGCCTCCCGGTCGAGCGCGCAGTGCGCCGGCACGAGCCAGATCTGCTTCAACGGGGCCGCGGTGATCTACAACACGGGCCCCGTGAGCATCGAAGAGGCCGTCACGAGCACCTGTCTGTCCGCGTCGAATCCGACCTGTAGCGGAGAGAAGTTCCCGAGCACCGATCTGCTCGCGCTCCTCACCCCCGGCAATGTCGACATCGCGCGGGCCACGACCTCGGTCACCCGCGTCATGGGCTTCTTCTACGCCGGCGGCGATCTGAGCGCCCGTACCGCGCCGGGCGGCACCACGACGCGTCTCGTGGGCGGGCTCGCGGCCGGCCGATTCTGCTTCGGCGGGGGTGCGGCGTCGGGCACGTGCATCAACGGCACCACGAACTTTCCCGAGTTCTACCAGGCCCCGCTCGCCGGCTCGTCGGTGAGCACCTCCCCGGCCGGCGACGCCCGGGGGCTCCCCGAGGAGCTGCTGGCGCTGGCCCCCTCGCAGAACGGCCAGGCGCCCAAGCACTGGCGGGTCGAAAGCGTCCCGCGGCTCTGGCTGGAGTGCCGGCCCGTGACGACGCTCCCGACGGCGCCGACGGGCGCCTGTAGCTACTAGTCTCCGCCCCGAGCTCCCCCGCCGCCCCGCCCGACATTTTTCGGCAAACTGCCCGGTTTTCCTTGGGTACCGAGGACTTACGTTGCTAACATCGAGCACTGTGGTCCGTCCCGCGAGGCGATGATTCTCAGCTTCCTGCGTAAGCGGGTGGTGGGTCTCGACGTCGGCCATGGCTCCGTCAAGGCCCTGGCGCTGGAGCGGCGCGGCGGCGCCGATCTCGTGGTCGGGCGGGGGATGAGCCGTCTCGAGAACACCCTCGACCCCCGGCAGTTCGCGCAGGCCATTCACGCCGCCCTGGCCGCCGCCGGCGCCGAGAGCGATCCCGTCATCGCGGCTGTCGGTGGCCCCGAGATCGTCATCCGGCAGGTGTCCCTGCCGCCCTTGCCGCCCGCCAAGATCATCCCGGCGCTCGAGATCCAGCATCGCGAGCTGGGCCTGCTGCCCCCGAGCGACTCCGTGCTGGACGCGCAGGTGCTCCGCCCCTCCAAGGACGGCACGAGCCGCGACGTGCTCGCCATCAGCGTGCCCAAGGCACTCGTGGACGAGCGCACCCGCATCCTCCAGTCGGCGTCGGTGCGTGTGCTGGCCCTGGACGTCGAGCCGCTCGCCCTCCTCAACGCGGGGATCTACATCACCGGGCTCGAGCCCGGGGAGCTCCTCGTCCTGCTCAATGTGGGCCGTCGCTCGTCGTGTCTGTGCCTGTTCAGCGAGCAGGGGCCGGTGGTGGCCCGCTATCTCGACGTCGGCGCGGAATCGCTCTCCGAGCAGCTCCGCATCACCTTCGGCTTCGCGGCGTCCTCGACCGACACGTTCTGGCGCGCCGTCCCGCCCGCCGACCTCCCGCGGGCGCAGAGCGCGTGCCGCGATCTCGTGGAGCGCATCGCCGAGGACATGCGCCTGTCGCTCACGTTCTATCGGACCGAGTACGACCGGGAGAGCCTGCCCCGCTACGCGATCGGGGGGTGGACCGGTCTGGCGCCGCTCGGCCGCTGGCTCGCCGACCGCATCGGCCTCAGCGCGCCGCTCGAGGTGATGGACCCCTTCAAGGCGGTGGAGGTGAAGTTGCGGTCGGCCGTTCCCGTTCCCGAGTCCCCGACCGGCGGCCCTCAGTATCTCCAGGCCTTCGGCCTCGCGCTGAGAGGCATGTGACCACCCGCCGCTTCAGCGTCGACCTACTCCACCCGGGGCAGCTCTCGATGACCTGGCAGGAGTGGTTCATCGGCGCGCCCGGGCAGCGTCACCTCGCCCTCGTGGCCATGGTGGGCGCCTCGCTCCTCCTGCTGCTGCTCGTGGGCGGGATCCTCCCCGTGTACTGGCGTCTCGCCAGGGACCTCCAGGACATCCCGCGACTGCAGCACGACCTCGCCGCGACCGAGGGCGACCTGAGCCTGCTACGCACGAACCTCCAGGCCCTCACCGTGGAGACGCGACGGCAGGTCCGCTGGGCCGAGGTGCTCGCGGCGCTGAGCCAGCACCTCCCCGCGACCATGCGCCTCGAGGCGGTGGAGGCGGTGCGTCCCACGAGCGCGCCGGGCGCCCCCCCACCGCCGCCGGACGCCAAGGGCGAAGGCATGCTTCGCATCGACGCGGTCACCCCGGTGCGCGCGGGGAGCCCGCCGCTCCTGGAGACCGCGCAATTCATGGCCGGGCTCATGCGGGATCCCGCGGTGAACAAGCGCTTCCAGCTCAAGAGCTGGGAGATCAAGCCCCCGTCCGGCAGCGGCCCCGCCACCGACGAAGGGCTGCTCAGCATCACGATCATGCTCGCGGAGCGCGCGCAGTGAGGGGCCGTCCGCTGGCGCTGCTCTGGTTCGTCGTGATCGGAGTGCTCCTCCTCCTGAACATCGTGGCCTTCTACCAGTGGCGATCTCTCGCGGGCCGCGGCTCTCGCGTGACCGCCCAGCGCTCGGGCCTCGGCGACGAGATCCGCGCGAAGGAAGGCGAGATCGTCGCGCTCATGCGCGCCAACGCGGGGCTGCTCCAAGAGATGCAGTGGACATCCTCGGGCGGCGATCCCGCCGCCTTCCTCACGCGCCTCGGCGATCTCGCGCGCGAGAAGCGCATGAAGGTGATCGGCATCGGGCCGCTCGAGCGCGCGTCGACGGCGCAGTTCACGAAGTCCTGGCACACCATCCAGGTCGTCGCGCCCTTTCGCGAGCTGCGCGAGCTGGCCGCGCGGGTGGAGGCGGAGAAGGGGATTCTCGAAGACGTCAGCGTGAGGGTGCCGCGCTCGGGCAGCGCCCGCCCGGACGAGATCGAGGCCCACTTCAAGATGACGGCGCTCGAGCTCACGCCCGACGCGCGGAAGGTCTTCGACCGCGCGGTGGCGGCAGCGGGCCCGAGCCCACCGGGGACGCCGCCGGGCGGCTCGCTGGCGCTGCCGCTCCCGGCGGAGCCGGGCGCGGCGCCCGCGCGCGATCCCTTCACGTTCACGGCGGGCACGCGACGCCCGCCCGTCGCCGCCGCCCCCGCCGGCCCCGGCGTGCCACCGCCCCTGGGGGGCGAGCGGTCCGACGTCGAGGTCAAGGGCGTCTTCGGCTTCCCCGGCGGCTTCCTCGCCATCGTCAACAACCAGATCGTCAAGGCCGGCGACGCCGTCGCCGGCTATCGCGTGGAGCGGATCACCGAGGGATCCGTGATCCTGCGCGAGCGGAGCGGCGAGAGCCGCGTCGTGACACTGCCCGCTCTGTCCACCGCCCCGCCCGGGGCGCCAAGGAGGTGACTCACGCCATGAGGATCCCGATCCATCACGTGCCGGCCGCGATCGCCGTCGCGATCGCCGCGCTCGCGGCGCCGGCCCTCGCGCTGGCCCAAGGGCCGTGCGCGAGCAGGTTGCCCACCGAGCCGATCACGCTCAACCTGCGCGATGCCAACGTCCAGACCACGCTCCGGCTCCTGGCCCAGCAGTATCGCGTGAACATGATCGTCACCGACGAGGTGAAGGGCACGGTGACGGTGGATTTCTTCCAGGTGCCCGCGCGCGACGCGTTCCAGGTCGTCATCGACTCGGCGGGCCTGCAGTGTGTGGAGGTGGGCGGGGTGCTGCGCGTGTCGAGCTTTGCCCGCCTGCGTCAGGAAGACGAGGAGCGGCGCAGCGCAGCGGCGGAGCGCAGCCGCCGCGAGGCCGAGGCGGCCAAGAAGCAGGTGGAGGCCGAGCGTGATCGTGCCGACTTCGAGCGGATCCAGCAGCGCGGCCCTGTGCGGGAGCGGACCATCCGTCTCTACTACGCCGACTCGGAGGAGGTCGCCAAGACCATCCTGGGCATTCTGGGCCTGCCGCCGGAGGGCGCCCTGCCACCCCCGGCGCCGGTGCCGAGCACGCTGCTGCCGCCGCCGCCCATCAATATTCCAACGAGTCCGCAGCCCATCCAGACCGCCCCGCTCCTCCAGGGACCGTTCGTGACGCTGCCCGCCGACGTGCTCGCCAACGGCCTCACCGTGCGGGCCTACAAGCCCACGAACTCGATCTTCATCCGCTTCTACGAGGCGGACCTCGAGCGGATCGAGCGGCTCATCCGGGATCAGCTCGACATCCCGCTGCCGCAGGTGCAGATCGCCGCCACCATGGTCATCACGACGCAGAACGCCCTGGACCAGATCGGCATTCAGTGGGGAGGCGCCGCGATCGGCTCCACCGCGGGCGGCAAGGGGCCCGCCGTGGTCGGCGCGGGCCTGAGCAACCGCTCGGGCACTGGCACCGGCGTATCGGGCGGGCCCTTCAGCCCCAACCCGAACTTCACCGGCTCCGATCTCCTCCCCGTGTCTCCCACCCAGGGGCTGCCGATCGGAGGGAACCTCGTGAACCTCCCGACCTCATTTCTGCCCACGATCTCGCCGCCCGCGCTGGGCGCCCTCTTCGGGCTGGTGGGCTCGAACTTCAACCTGAACCTCGCCATCCAGGCGCTCGAGGTGCAGGGGAAAGCGCGGAGGATCTCCGAGCCCAAGATCGTGACGGTGGAGAACGGCAAGGCGACGATCTCGCGGGGCTTCGAGGTGCCGTTCACGAGCACGCCGACGGCGGACGTCTCCAACGTGCAGTTCAAGGACGCCCTCCTCCAGCTCCAGGTCACGCCCAACGTGATCTACGAGGACGGCATCACCAAGATCCGCATGAAGGTGCTGGTGGAGAACAATGAGCCGGACTTCACGCGCTCGATCAACGGCAACCCGCCCATCTTCAAGCGCCGGAACGAGACCGAGGTCGTGGTCAAGGAAGGGGAGAAGCTCGTGATCGGGGGCGTCGTGCTGGACAACAGCTCGAAGACCAACCGGGGTGTCCCCGTGCTCAGCCAGATCCCCATCTTGGGCTGGCTGTTCAAGTCGCGGGAATACAACACCGACGGAGAGGAGCTCATCGTGATCATCACGCCATCGGTCGTCGCCGCCGGCAAGACGGCCAGGAGGTAGCGCGCGATGTACGAGGCCTTCTTTTGCCTGGAGGACTTGCCGTTCGTCCTGACGCCCGATCCGCGCTTCCTGCTGCGCTCGAAGAGCCATCACGAGATCCTCTCGAGCCTCCTCTACGGCATCACGAGCCAGAAGGGGCTCATGGCCCTCATCGGCGACGTGGGCACCGGCAAGACCACGCTCTGCCGCGCCCTCCTCCGCGAGCTGCCCCCGGACGTGCAGAGCGCGCTCGTGCTGAATCCACACCTCTCCGACGTGGAGCTGCTCGGTACCATCCTCGACGATCTCGGGATCGAGCGGCGCGGCGCCACCAAGGGCGAGCTGATGACCACGCTGAACCAGCATCTCCTCGCCGCCGGCGAGGAGGGTAAGACGGTCGTGGTCGTCCTCGACGAGGCCCAGCAGATGAGCGTGGAGGCCCTCGAGCAGATCCGCATTCTCTCCACGGTGGAGACCGCCACGCGCAAGCTCCTGCAGATCGTCCTCGTCGGCCAGCCCGAGCTCGAGGAAAAGCTGCGCCGCCGCGACCTGCGCCAGCTCGACCAGCGCATCGGCATCCGCTGCTATCTCACCCCGCTGAGCCGCAAGGACACCGCGCGCTACGTCGAGCACCGCCTGCGCGTGGCCGGCCTGCCCGGCGCGCTGCCATTCACCCACGCCGCGCTGGGGCGCGTCTACCGGTGGAGCGGCGGGGTGCCGCGCGTGATCAACCTCCTCTGCGACCGCGCGCTCATGGCCGCCTACAGCGCGCGGGCTCACGAGGTCACGCCCGCGCTCGTGCGCATGGCGGCGCGCAACCTCGAGGGCCGCCGCCGCGCGCGGCGCCTCCGCGCGCTGGCTCCGGAGTGGCCGGCCCTGCGCCGCCTGGCGATGGCCGCCGGTCTCGCCGGGGTGGTCGTGCTCGCGGGTGTACTCGCCACCTCGTGGCTGCCCGGGCGCCCGCTGCCGGCCGCCATGCTCTCGGCGCCCGGCCCCGAGCCGGCCCGGCTCGAGCCCATCAGCAGGCCGACTGCCGCGGCGGCGGCCGCCCCCGCGCCGGCCGATGCGCGGCCGGTCGAGCCGGTGCGCGCGCTGCTCGCCCAGCTCATGCGGCTCTGGGGCGTCACCGACGATCTCGGTCCCTCGGTGCTCGCGGCCTGGCCCGCCGGGCCGAGCGGTACGCTCGACGTGGCCGCGGTGGCCGCGCGCTATCAACTCACCGCGACGTTCTTCTCCGACTCCGCACCCTCGGACCTGCGCGCGGTCGGCCTGCCCGCCCTCATCAGCGTGGAGGAGCAGGGCACGCCACAGCCGTATCTCCTCCGCCGGCTCGACCGGGAGGCGGCCACCCTCGTGGCGGCGACCGGGGAGGAGCGGCGCTTACCCGTCGACCGGCTGGAGCCAGCCTGGCTCCGGTCTGCGTGGGTGGTCTGGCGGAATATCGATCTCCTCCCGACCGATCCCGCGGCCGGCATGACGCCGACGGTGGTCGCCACCGTGGGGCTGCGCCTCGGCAAGCTCGGCTACCTCAGCGGCCCGCCCCCCACCAGCGCCGAGGGGCGGCTGTCGCAGGCGATCCGGCGTTTCCAGCGCTCGGCTGGGCTCGAGGAGGACGGGATCATGGGCCCGCGCACGACGGTGGCCTTGGCCCGCGCCACCGCGGGCCCCTTCGGCCCCACGCTTCAGGCTCCTCCCGCCTTGTCCCGACCCCTCAATTGAGCCGGCTGTTCGACGGGCTCGCCCTGCTGGACCGGGGCCGGGAGCGCCCGGCCGAGCGGGGACGCATCGCGCTTCCGACGCGCCGCGTCAGGGGGAGACGAACGTGGCGCATTGTTGGGTCCTTTATTATCCTAGTGGGGATGGCGGCTATCGCGTGGACGGTGTACGTGCGCCCGCCGGGCCGAGACTACCTGGCCTCTCCCGCCCCAGGACAGATCACGCCGCTGCCCTCGATCACGCCGGCGCCGCCCGCCCCCTTCGCACTCGCCCTGGGCCTCGAAGCCGCGCAGCGGGGCAGCCTCGCCGACGCGGAGCGCCTATTCCGTGAGGCGCTCGCGCACGACGAGCGCGACGCGGAGGCGTGGAACAGCCTCGGCGTCGTCCTGATTCGTCAGGGTGAGCGCGCGCGCGGCATCGAGGCGCTCCGCACCGCGCTCCGCCTCGTGCCGACGCATCTTGAGGCCCATCGCAATCTCGGCGTGGCGCTCGACCGCCAGGGGCGCCGCGGCGAGGCCATCGGCCACTACGAGCGGTTCCTTTCGCTGAGCCCGGACGGGTATCCCGGTCGTGACGAGGTCCGGCGCCGGCTGCTCGAGATCGCCCCGGAGCGGGTGCCCGCGTGAGCCACACTCCCGAGCGCTGGGGATGGGTGCCTCTGGGGCAGATGCTGGTACAGGACGGCATCCTCACCGACGAGCAGGTGGCCGCGGCGCTGGAGCGGCAGCGCAAGACCAAGGAGCGTCTCGGGCAGGTCCTCATCGAGATGCGGCTCATCGACGAGGAGGTGCTGCTCAAGTACCTCGGCGCGCAGTTCCGCAAGGAGGCCATCACCCGACCGGAGCTGGCCGGACTCGACCTCGACGTGGTGAAGCTGATCCCCGAGGAGGTCGCCCGCCAGCATCGCGTGATCGCCGCGGAGCGCAACGGGCGCCGCCTCATCGTGGCCACCGCGGATCCCCTCAACGTGGTGGCGATCGACGACCTGCGGCGCGCCACCGGGCTCGACATCGACTTCCGCATCGGTCCCGGCGCCGCCATCCAGGAGGCGATCGAGCGGACGTACCGCCGGATGATCTCCACCGAGGGCATCGACGAAGCCCTGCGGCAGGACCTCGGGCTCTCCGTCGGCGTCAACCCGGCCGCCGAGGAGGCGGTGGACGTCAAGCAGCTCCGCACCCAGGCCGACGATCCGCCCGTCGTCAAGGTCGTGAACTACGTGCTCGGGCGCGCCGCCGGCGACAACGCCTCCGACATCCACGTGGAGCCCCACGAGGACAGAACGCGAGTGCGCTATCGAGTAGACGGGCTGCTCTTCGACCTCCTCGAGATCCCGCGCGCGCTGCACCTCGCGGTGGTCTCGCGGCTCAAGATCATCTCGCGTCTCGACATCGCGGAGCGGCGGCTCCCCCAGGACGGGAGCTTCGCCTCCCGCATCCACGGCCGCGAGATCGACTTCCGCGTGTCCACCCTGCCCACCATCTTCGGCGAGAAGGTCGTGCTCCGGCTCCTCGAGAAGGAGGCGGTGGTCCAGCACTATTCGCTGGAGAGTCTCGGCTTCGAGCCCGAGCAGCTCGAGCAGTTCATGCGCGGGATCCGGCGGCCGTGGGGCATGGTGCTGCTCACCGGGCCCACGGGCAGCGGCAAGTCGACCACCCTGCACACCGCGCTCAAGGCCATCAAGTCACCGCGCAAGAACATCATTACCGTCGAGGACCCGGTGGAGTACCGCCAGCCGGGCATCCAGCAGGTGCAGGTGAAGGCCGAGATCGGCTTCGACTTCGCGCGCTCGCTCCGCTCCATCCTTCGGCAGGATCCCGACATCATCATGGTCGGCGAGATCCGCGACCAGGAGACGGCCCAGATCGCGGTGCGGGCGGCCCTCACCGGCCACCTCGTGCTCTCGACCCTACACACGAACGACGCGGTCTCCACGGTGACCCGGCTCATCAACATCGGCGTGGAGCCGTTCCTCGTCGCCACCGCCGTGAACGTCGCCGCCGCGCAGCGGCTCGTCCGGAAGATCTGCACCTCCTGCAAGGAGGCGTACCGCCCCAATGCCGAGGAGGCGGCGCTCTTCGCGCCCGATCCCGCGCCGGAGGTGCTCTACCGCGGGCGCGGCTGCAAGGCGTGCCGCAACATCGGCTACGCCGGGCGCATGGCGCTGTACGAGGTGTTCTGGGTCAACGCGGCGGTGCGCCGCATGGTCCTCGACGGGTGCGACGGCGACGGTCTCCGCCGCCACGCGATGGAGAGCGGCATGATGACGCTGCGCCAGGCGGGCGTCCGCCGCGCCCTCCAGGGGCTCACGACGATGGAGGAGGTCATGGCGGTGGTGGCGGACCAGGAGTAGGCGCGATGCCCGTGTTCGAGTACGAGGTGGCGGACCGCGCGGGTGCGCTGTCCCGAGGCCGCGCCCAGGCGGAGAACGCCGGCGACCTGATCCTCCGCTTCCGCGAGCAGGGACGCCTGGTCGTGGCCATCCGCCCCACCGGGGGCGACGGGGCCGTCCTCGTCGGCGCCGCCACGCCGGCCCTCACCGAGTCCATCCGGCAGACGCTCCAGCGTCTGAGCAGCGGGGTCGGGCTCGGTACCCTCGTGCTCTTCACCGGCCAGCTCGCCGCCATGCTGGGCGGCGGCCTCCACCTCGTACGCATCCTCACCTCGCTCGCCGGCGAGACCACCAATCAGAAGTTCCGGAAGGTCCTCATGAGCGTGCGGGACTCGGTCACCGGCGGCACGAGCTTCGCGGACGCCCTGGGCCAGTTCCCCTATGTCTTCGACAAGCTCTACGTGTCGGTGGTGCGGGCGGGGGAGCTGTCCGGCTCCCTGCCGGGGGTGCTCGACACCCTCACCGTATATCTCGAGAAGACGGCGAACCTGCGCCGCAAGGTGCGGGGCGCCATCGCATATCCCAGCGTGATCCTCTTCGTGTCGCTGTCCGTCGTCTTCATCATGATCGTCAAGATCGTCCCGATCTTCGAGAACGTGTACGCGCGCGCCAACGCCACGCTGCCCGCGCCGACCCGCACCCTCATCTGGGTGAGCGGACTCGTGCGCTACTACACGGTGACGGTCATCCTGCTCGTCCTCCTCGCCGCCGCGGGCGTCTACGTGGCGCTGCAGACGAGTCGGGGCCGGCGCCTCTTCGACCGGGTCAAGCTCGGCTTCCCCCTGTTCGGCCAGCTCATCCGTAAGGCCATCATGGCGCGGGTATGCCGCACCCTCGCCGTGCTCCTGAACAGCGGCATCCCGCTCATCGAGGCGATGGAGACGGTGTCGCGGGTCGCCGGCAACCGCGTCATCGAGGGGGCGCTGACCGACGCCACCCGGCGCATGCGCGACGGCGGCACCATCGCGGCCACCCTGCGCGAGACCGGCCAGTTTCCCGTCATGATCATCCAGCTCGTGGCCACCGGCGAGGAGAGCGGCACGCTGCCGACCATGCTCGGCCGGGCCGCCGTCTACTACGAGCAGCAGGTGGACAACTCCGTGGCCACGCTCTCGACTCTTATCGAGCCGGTGATGATCGTCATCATGGGGGCGATCGCGGGCGCGGTGATCTTCGCCCTCTACCTGCCCATCTTCACGCTCGGGCAGGCCATCCGGGGAGGTGTGCGATAGCCATGGCCACCGATCCCTTCCGGCCGATGCGCGAGGGACCCCGACTGTACGTCGTGCTGCCGCTGGTGATGATGGCGGCGGCGGCGGCGTCCGCCCTCTACGTGCTGTTCCTCGCGCGACCCTTCATCAACAGCCTCAACGCGCAGCTCGCCGAGCGCGCGGCGGCGTGGCTGTTCTTCGGCACCGCGGCGGCGGGCGGCCTGGGCGCGCTCGGGGGCCTCGTCATCGGGCTCCGCGTCGCCGGCCGCATCCGGGGCATCGCCCAGCGGGCGGAGGCGCTCACCGCGCGCGTGGACGGGGGGGCGGCGCCTCCCGCGCCCAAGGACGAGATCGGTGCCCTCGACGCGGCGGTGGGCCGCCTCACGCTGTCCATGGACCGCTTCGTGCGCGACAGCGACATCCTGAGCCGCCTGCCCGAAGGCATGCTGCTCCTGGGACCCGCCGGCGATCTCCTCTCCTTCAACACCACCGCCGAGGTCGTGCTGGAGACCTCGCTCGAGCGCTTCCGCGGCACGCCGCTCCTCTCCGCTCAGGGTCTGTTCCCCCTGGCCGACGGCAACGAGCAGCTCGCCCGCCTCCTCGACGACGCCCTCCTTGAAGAGCGCTCGCTCCAGCTGGGCGAGGTCTCCGTGGTGCCGGCCACCGGCCGCGAGTTCCTCCTCGAGGTGACCGTGCAGCACCGGGAGTGGCGGCGCGACTCCACCGCGCTGATCCTCCTCTTCCGCGATGCGTCGGAGAAGCGGCGGATCCGGGAAGAGATCCGCCGGGCCGATCAGCTCGCGTTCCTCGGCGGCATGGCCGCGCGCGTGGCCCACGAGATCCGGACCCCCATGGCCACGGTGCGCGGGCTCGTGGAGCTCTTGCAGGCGGATCTGTCCGAGCAGGACACCACGCGGCGGCAGTACATCGACCGCGTGCTCCAGGCGGTGGACCGGCAGGACCGCCTCGTCGAGGACATGCTCACGCTCTCGCACCCCGAGCCCGAGAGCCTGCAGCCCGTGAATCTCCGCGACCTGATCGACGACGTCGTCCGCGAGCTTCCCCAGGACGCCCGCCTGCGGGTGAGCGGCGCGCCCGCGGCGAGCCTCGCCACCATTCCGGGCGACGCGTTCCGGCTGCACGAAGTGTTCACCAACCTGATCAAGAACGCGCTGGAGGCCTCGCCCCCGAGCGCGACGGTGGAGGCCCGCGTCGAGTCGACCGACCGCGGCGTGGTCCGGGTGGTGGTCCACAACACCGGGGTGGGGATTCCCGCGGAGATTCGCGAGCGGATCTTCCAACCGTTCTTCACCACGAAGGCGAAGGGGACCGGTCTCGGGCTCGCCATCGCCAAGCACATCGTGGACGCCCATCGCGGCACCTTGCGGGTGGACAGCGACGGGCAGACCGAGACCACGTTCACCGTCGAGCTCCCGACAACCCAGCCCACGGCCGCGGCGGCCGTAGTAAAGTCGAGTCATGGCTGAGCGCATCCTGATCGCGGAAGACGACGAGGATCTGGCGTTCGTCCTGCGGGAAGCGCTGATCCGCAAGGACTACGAGGTCGAGGTCGCGCCCACCGCCGGGCGCATGCTCGACACGCTCAAGACCGGCTCCTGGGATCTGATCCTCCTCGACGTGCGCCTGCCCGACATGGATGGACTCGACGCCATTCCCAAGTGCCGCGACGTCGCGTCGGACACGCCGATCATCGTGATGACCGCGCACGGCACGCGCGAGGTGGCCACCGAGGCGATTGCCCGCGGGGCCTACGACTTCTTCACCAAGCCGCTCAAGATGACCGAGTTCCAGGTCGTGGTGGCGCGCGCCCTCGAGCGCCGGCGCCTCCAGGTCCAGATCAAGGCGCTGCAGGCGGCCCAGGGCACGGGCTTCGAGGAGCTCGTGGGCAAGAGCGAGACCCTCAAGCGCGTGGTCGAGATGGCGCAGCGGGCCGCTCCCGCCGACGTCACCGTGCTCATCGAAGGCGAGAGCGGTACCGGGAAGGAAGTGCTGGCCCGGGCGATCCACCGCCTCTCGAGCCGCAAGGACGGCCCGATTATCCCGGTGAACTGCGCGGCCATCCCCGAGGGACTTCTCGAGTCCGAGCTGTTCGGCCACGAGCGCGGCGCCTTCACCGGCGCGGTGCGGGCCAAGCCGGGCCGCTTCGAGCTGGCCCGCGAGGGCACGATCTTTCTCGATGAGATCGGGGACATGCCGCTCGCCATGCAGGTGAAGATCCTGCGCGCGCTCCAGGAGCGCGAGATCGAGCGCGTGGGCGGGACCAAGTCCATCCCCATCGACGTGCGCGTCATCGCCGCCACCCACCAGAACCTCGATACCCTGGTGGCGGAGGGCAAGTTCCGCGCGGACCTCTTCTACCGCCTGCAGGGCGTGCGCCTGCGTCTGCCGCCGCTACGGGAGCGCATCGACGATCTGCCCGACCTCATCACGCATCTCCTCGACCGGACGGCGCGGCGCATGAACCGGCTGCCCGCCACCGTGTCCACCGAAGGACTGCGCGCCCTCTGGGCCTACGGGTGGCCGGGCAACGTGCGCGAGCTCCAGCACGTGCTCGAGGGCGCCATGGTCATGTCGGACGGCGTGATTCTCCCCGCGCATCTCCCGCCCGCCATCCAGCAGGCCACCGCGCAGCCGCCCTCCGCGGCCGCCCCGGTGCTCGCGGGGCCCCTCGACGAGGCGCTCGAGACCTGGGAGCGCCAGATGATCCTGGACGCCCTCCGCCAGGGCGGCGGCGTCCAGGCCCGCGCTGCGAAGATCCTCGGGATCTCGGAGCGGAGCCTGTGGTACCGCGTGAAGAAGCTCGGCATTCAGGTCCGCACTCAGCCGGACGCCTGACCACCCACGCTCACTGCCATCATGGCCAAACAGGTCCGCAAGGGTGTCTTTCCCGCCGCCGGCCTCGGCACGCGCTTCCTGCCCGCCACCAAGGCGCAGCCGAAGGAGATGCTGCCGCTGGTCGACAAGCCGACCATCCAGTACGTGGTGGAGGAAGCGGTGGCGTCGGGGCTCCAAGAGCTCGTGCTCGTCACCGGCCGCAACAAGCGGGCGATCGAGGACCACTTCGACGCCGCGTTCGAGCTCGAGTACTACCTGCAGGACCGAGGCAAGACGGAGGAGCTCGCGCAGATCAAGACCATCTCCGAGCTGGCGTCGGTCTCCTACGTGCGGCAGAAGGAGCCGCTGGGGCTCGGCCATGCCATCCTGTGCGCGCGCCCGCTCGTGGGCGACGAGCCCTTCGGCGTGTTCCTGGGTGACGACATCATCGTGGCGGAGACCCCGTGCATGCGGCAGCTCCTCGACGTCTACGCGCGTCACGACGGGCCGGTGGTGGCGGTCATGCGCATTCCCGGCGAGGAGATCGGCCGCTACGGAGTGATCGAGGCCAAGGCCCTCGGCGGCAATGTCTACGAGGTGCTGGACATGGTCGAGAAGCCGGCGCCCAAGGACGCGCCGTCCGACCTGGCCATCATCGGCCGGTACGTGCTGACCCCTGATCTGTTCCCGATCCTGGCGGAGACCCCAGCCGATTCCCGGGGCGAGATCCAGCTCACCAACGGGCTCCGCACGCTGCGGCAGCGGCGGCCCATCTACGCCGTGGAGTTCGAGGGACGCCGCTACGACACCGGCGACAAGCTGGGCTTCCTCAAGGCGACGGTGGATTTCGCCCTGGCCCGGCCGGATCTCGGTGACGAGTTCCGCGCCTATCTCAAAGGTCTCAGGCTCTAGGCGACAAAAACTCTTTTCCCGCTGGGAGTTTCGGCTCGATCGCCCGGGTCGCTCGATTGACTTCACCGGGGCCATCTGAGAGAATCCGCGCAATCGGACAACCCCTGACAGGCATCTCGACGCCAATGGCGAATCCTCCCAAGCGAGCCTTCCACATCGCCTCCGAGCGCGACATCAAGGCCGGGGAGGTGTCCGACGTCTACTTCGCTCGGACGGTCCAGATTCTCCGCGCCAAGGGCATCAACAAGCGGGTCAAGGCCGAGATCCGCATGAAGAGCTTCCCCCAGCCCGACTGGTCCTTCGGCATCCTCGCCGGCATCGAGGAAGCGGCGGCGCTTCTCGAGGGCCACGCCGTCGACGTGTGGGCGATGGACGAGGGGACGACCTTCGCGCCGTACGAGCCGGTCATGATGCTCGAGGGGCCCTACCTCGACTGGGCGGAACTGGAGACCGCGCTCCTCGGCTTCCTCTGTCAGGCCTCCGGCATCGCCACGAAGGCGGCGCGGTGCAAGCGAGCAGCGGGGGAGCGGCAGGTGATCTCGTTCGGCGCCCGCCGCATGCATCCCGCGCTCGCCCCGATGATCGAGCGCAACGCCTTCATCGGCGGCTGCGACGGCGTGGCGGTGACCAAGGCCGCGGAGCTGATCGACGCCGACCCGATGGGGACGATTCCCCACGCGCTCGTCCTGATGTTCGGCGACACCGTCGAGGCCCTCCGCGCCTTCCACGAGGTAGTGGATCCCAAGGTCCGGCGCGTGGCCCTGATCGACACGCTCCAGGATGAGAAGTTCGAGGCCATCCGCGTGGCCGAGGCGCTCGGCAAGGACCTCTACGCGGTGCGGCTCGACACCCCGTCCTCGCGGCGCGGCGACTTCTTCCGTATCCTCGACGAGGTGCGGTGGGAGCTGGACTTCCGCGGCTTCGAGCACGTGAAGATCCTCGCCTCGGGCGGCATCGACGAGTACGAGATCCTCAAGCTCAACCCCCTAGTGGACGGCTACGGGGTGGGCACGTCGATCGCCAACGCGCCCGTCCTCTCCTTCGCCCTCGACATCATGGAGATCGAGGGCAAGCCAATGGCCAAGCGCGGCAAGCGCTCCGGCGCCAAGCAGGTGTGGCGCCTGCCCGGCATGGCGCAGAATCAGGTGCTGCCCGCGCACAAGCCCGCGCCCGTGGGGTCCGACGGTCGGCCGGCCGAGGCGCTGCTCAAGCCCCTCATCTCGCGCGGGCGGCTCGTGCGCGATCTCCCGCCGCCCCGGACGATTCGCGAGTACGTCCTCGAGCAGATGGCCCGGATCGACATCGGCGCCTCGCGGGAGCGCGGCCTGCGCGGAGACTATTAGGGCTCCGGCCCCCGCCATGGGTGTGCTGGACGAGATCGTCGCCCACAAGCGTGAGGAGGTCGCGGCCCGCCGCGCGACCTGCCCGCAGGTCGCCCTCGAGGCGGCATGCCGGGGTCTCGGCCCCGCGCGCGAGCTCGCCGAGGCGCTCACGCCCGGCGCGGGCCGGCGCGTGCGCCTGATCGCCGAGGTCAAGAAGGCCTCGCCGTCCAAGGGCGTGCTCGCCGCCGACCTTGACGTCGCCGCGCAGGCGCGCACCTACGCCGCGGCGGGCGCCGACGCGGTGTCCGTGCTCACCGATGCGCGCTGGTTCAACGGGAGCCTCGAGGATCTGGTGGCGGTGCGGGGCGTGATGACCCGCCCGCTACTGAGAAAGGACTTCACCATCGACGAGTATCAGCTCTGGGAGGCGCGCGCGTCCGGCGCCGACGCCGCCCTGCTCATCGTGGCCGCGCTCGATCGCCGCGCCCTTCGCGATCTCCATCAGGCGGCCAAGGGCGTGGGGGTGCACACGCTCGTGGAGGCGCACACCAGCGCCGAGCTGGAGGAAGCGCTCGCCATCGGCGCCCGCGTGGTCGGCGTGAACAACCGCAATCTCCAGACCCTGACCACCGACCTCGGCACCTCGCTCCGCCTGCTCCCCCTGATCCCGCCCGGGCACGTCGCCGTCGCGGAGAGCGGGATCTTCACGAGGGACGACGTCGAGCGAGTGGCCGCCGCGGGCGCTCACGCCGTCCTCGTGGGCGAGGCCCTGGTGCGCGCGGGCGACGTGGCGGCCAAGGTCCGCGAGCTGTGCCTCGAGGAGGCGTGACGTGGTCCGCGTGAAGGTCTGCGGGATCACCAGCGTCGAGGACGCGCGGCTCTGCGTGGAGGCGGGTGCCGACGCGCTCGGCTTCAACTTCGTGGAGCGGTCTCCGCGCTTCGTCACGCCGGCCCAGGCGCGGGAGGTGATCGCCACGTTGCCGCCCTTCGTGACGCCCGTCGGCGTCTTCTGGGATCATCCCACCGGCCACGTCAAGGCCGTCGCCGAGGAATGCGGCCTGGCCGCGCTGCAGTTCCACGGCGACGAGTCGCCGGAGGACCTCGCCCAGCACCGACTGCCCGTGATCAAGACCATCAAGGTGGACGGGCCGGATGCGCTCGAGCGGATGCGCCGCTATGCGGCCGCCGCGATCCTGCTGGACTCGCCCGCGCGCTGGAGCGAAGGGGAGGCCCGCACGCCCATCTCGTGGTCGGTCGCGCATGAGGCGACGGCGGCGGGGCATCGCGTCATCCTCGCCGCCGGCCTCACGCCCGACAATGTGGCGGAGGCGACGCGAAGGGTGCGCCCCTACGCGGTGGACGTGGCCTCCGGCGTCGAGGCCCGCCCCGGCGTGAAGGACCCCGACAAGGTGCGCCGCTTCGTGGCGGCCGCGAAGGGGGCATGATGGCGGTTGCCCGGGTCGATCCTGCCGCGCTGCCGGACGCGCAGGGCCACTTCGGCCGGTTCGGTGGCCGCTTCGTGCCCGAGACGCTCATGGCGCCGCTCATCGAGCTCGAGCGGGCGTTCAAGGCCGCGCGCGCCGACGCGCGATTCCGCCGTCGCCTTGCCGACCTCCTGCGCCACTACGCGGGCCGGCCCACGCCGCTCTACTTCGCGCAACGGCTGACCGAGCACTGCGGCGGCGCCCGCATCTATCTGAAGAGAGAAGACCTCTGCCACACCGGCGCGCACAAGATCAACAACGTGTTGGGCCAGGCGCTGCTCGCCCAGCGCATGGGGAAGAAGCGCGTCATCGCGGAGACCGGCGCGGGGCAGCACGGGGTCGCGTCCGCCACCGCCGCCGCGCTGCTCGGCCTCGAGTGCGAGGTGTACATGGGCAGCGTGGACATCGAGCGCCAGGCGCTCAATGTCTTCCGCATGCGGCTGCTCGGCGCGCGCGTTCTCCCGGTGGAGTCGGGCTCGAAGACGCTCAAGGACGCGGTGAACGAGGCGCTCCGTGACTGGGTCACCAACGTGCGGTCCACCTACTACCTCCTCGGCTCGGTCATGGGGCCGCATCCCTATCCCATGATGGTGCGCGATTTCCAGCGCGTGATCGGGGAGGAGACGCGCGCGCAGGCGCGCCGCGAGGCCGGGCGGCTGCCCGATCTCCTCGTGGCCTGCGTGGGCGGCGGATCCAACGCCATCGGCCTCTTCTGGCCGTTCATCAAGGACCGGCGCGTCCGCATCGTCGGGGTGGAGCCGGGCGGCCACGGGCTCTCGAGCGGCAAGCATGGCGCCGCGCTCTCCGCGGGCGCGGTGGGCGTACTGCACGGGAGCATGAGCTATCTCCTCCAGAACGACGACGGGCAGGTGATGGAGGCGCACTCCATCTCGGCGGGGCTCGACTACCCGGGCGTGGGCCCCGAGCACGCCTATTACAAGGATGCGGGCCGCTTTCAGTACGAATCCATCACGGACGCCGAAGCGCTCGAGGCCTTCCAGACTCTCGCGCGCCTGGAGGGGCTGATGCCCGCGCTGGAGTCGGCGCACGCGGTGGCCTACGCCATGAAGGCGGCGGGGCGCATGAAGAAGTCCGAGATGATCGTGGTGGGCCTCTCGGGCCGCGGGGACAAGGACGTCCACACCGTGGGGCAGGCGCTCGAGGGCAAGGGGAACGGCCACCCATGAGCCGCCTCGACGCCACGTTCGCGGGCCTGCGGGCGCGGGGCGCGCGCGCGCTGATCCCGTACTTCACCGCCGGCGACCCTTCGCTGGCCGACACCGCCAAGCTCTTGCTCGAGGCCTCGCGACAGGGCGCCGACGTGATCGAGCTCGGCGTGCCCTTCTCCGACCCGCTCGCCGACGGGCCGGTGATACAGCGCGCCACCCAGCGGGCGCTCGCCGCCGGCGTGACGCTCCCGCGCGTGCTCGAGATGGTGCGCGAGCTGCGGGGCGACCTCACCACGCCCCTCGTGTTCATGATCTACTACAACCCCATCCTCGCGTTCGGCCTCAAGGCATTCTGCCGCACCGCTGTCGAGGTCGGTGTGGACGGCGTGCTCGTCATCGACCTGCCGCCCGAGGAGGCGGCTCCCCTCCACGCCGAGGCCGATCCGCTCGGCCTGGACGTGGTGCATTTCGTGGCGCCCACCACGCCGCCCGCGCGGATGCGCACGATCGCGCGGGCCAGCCGCGGTTTCATCTACCTGGTCTCGCTGACCGGCGTCACCGGCGAGCGCGCCAGCCTGCCGCCCGATCTCACCGACCTGCTCCGCACGCTCCGCGGCGTCACCACCAAGCCGGTCTGCGTGGGCTTCGGCATCTCCACGCCGGAGCAGTCGGCGATGGTGGGCGCGCACGCCGACGGCGTCATCGTGGGCTCGGCCATCGTGCGGCTCGTCGAGCGTCACGCCGGCTCGACGGCGCTGGTCCCCGAGGTGGGACGCTTCCTCGCCGCCCTCAAGGCGCCGTTGCGCGGGACGGAGGCGGCGCGATGACCGCCTGGTTCTGGAAGAAGCGGGAAGGGGAGGAAGAGGCGCCGCGGAAGAAGGTGCAGATCGCCGAGGGCCTCTGGGTCAAGTGCGACTCCTGCAAGGAGATCGTCTACCGCGCCGAGGTCGATCGCGCCGGCCGCGTGTGCCCCCGCTGCAAGTATCCCTTCCGCATCTCCGCGCGCGAGCGCGTGGCCTCGCTGCTCGACGCGGACTCCTTCGAGGAGCGCGACGCCGGGCTCACCTCCCGCGATCCCCTCGAGTTCAAGGACACGAAGAAGTACGTGGACCGGGTCAAGGCGGCGAAGAAGTCCACCGGCCTCGACGAGGCGGTGGTGACCGGGATGGGGCGCATCGGCGGTACCCCCGTGGTCCTCGCCGTCTTCGAGTTCGGCTTCCTCGGCGGCAGCATGGCCTCGGTGGTCGGCGAAAAGCTCACCCGTGCCATCGAGCTGGCCATCCAGAAGCGCGCGCCGCTCATCATCGTGTCGGCCTCCGGCGGCGCGCGCATGCAGGAGGGCATTCTCTCCCTGATGCAGATGGCGAAGACCTCCGCCGCCCTCCACCGCCTCGCCGAGGAGCGGGTGCCCTACATCTCGCTCCTCACCGATCCCACCACCGGGGGGGTCACCGCGAGCTTTGCGATGCTGGGCGACCTGGTCCTCGCCGAGCCGCGCGCCCTCATCGGCTTCGCCGGACCCCGCGTCATCGCCGAGACCATCCGTCAGCCGCTGCCCGAGGGCTTCCAGCGCTCGGAGTTCCTCCTCGAGCACGGCCAGCTCGATATGGTGGTCGAGCGGCGCGACCTCCGGGAGACCCTCCGCCGCATCATCGCCTTCTTCGGGACGGGGCCCTCGCAGCCGGCTCCATGACCTATCGCGAGGCCGTGGCCCGGCTCCTCGCCCTTCGTGGCGGGGAGATGGCGGGCATGCGGCCGGGTCAGGAGACGATCCAGGCTCTCCTCGACGCCATCGGCAATCCCGAGCGGCGGCTGCGCCTGGTCCAGGTCGGCGGCACCAACGGCAAGGGCTCCGCCGCCGCCATGCTCGCCACCATCCTCACCGCCGCGGGGCTCCGGGTGGGGCTCTTCACCTCGCCGCATCTCTGCTCGGTGCGCGAGCGCATCCGGATGGACGGCGCCTGCATCGCCGAGGACGACCTCGCCGACGGCATGGACGCGATGGCGACCCTGTTCGCGCGCCTCGACGCCAGCGTGTTCGAGGCCTGTACCGCGCTCGCCCTGGACCACTTCGTCGCCCGGGCGGCCGAAGTGGCCGTGCTCGAAGTCGGCGTCGGCGGGCGTCTCGACGCGACCACGGTGGGCCGGCCGGCCGTCTCCGTGCTCACGCGCGTCGACTACGACCATCAGGCCCTGCTGGGCGACACCCTGGCCCGCATCGCCTGGGACAAGGCGCATATCATCCGGAGCGGCGTGGCGGTGTCCGTCCAGCAGGCGCCCGAGGCCGAGCGCCCCATTCTCGACCGCGCGGCCGCCGTCGGCGTGCCGCTGCTCCTGGAGGGACGCGAGCTCTCGGTGACCGTCCGCGCGCGAGGCCTCGACGGGCAGCGGCTGGACCTCGCGGGACCCGACTGGCAGGTCCTCGACGCGCGCTGCGCCCTCCTCGGGCTCTATCAGCCGGCCAACGCGCTGGTCGCCGCCGCGGCGGCCCGCGCGCTCGGCGCGGGAGACGCTGCCATCCGCCGGGGTCTCGCCGAGGCGCGCTGGCCCGGCCGCTTCCAGATCCTGCCGGGAACGCCCCCCGTCGTCCTCGACGGGGCCCACAATCCCGGCGGCGCCCGCGCCCTCGCGGACTCGCTACGTGCCTATTTCCCAGGACAGCCGGTGACGCTCGTGCTCGGCGCGTCCGCCGACAAGGACCTCGCGGGCATCCTGGCGCCGCTGCTGCCGCTGGCCACGCGCGCGATCTTCACCGCCTCGCCGAATCCGCGCGCCGCCGATCCCGCCGCCCTCCGCGACCTCGCGCGTGACCTCGACGTGCTGCCCCCCGACCGTCTCGCCGTCACGCCCGACCCCGTGGCGGCGGTCGCGCAGGCCCAGGCCGGCGCGGACGGACCCGTCTGCGTGGCCGGCTCGCTCTTCCTGATCGGCAAGGTGCTCGCGCCGCGCGCGGAGGACGCCGAGACGCTTTGCTTGGGTCCGCCCCGCTGATAGCATGTCCGCGAGCTCATGCCGCCTACCCGCTCGCGCGCCGTGGGGATCGTGCTGCTGCCGGCGTTGCTCCTTCTCCTCGCGGCGCCGGGCGGCGTCCTCGCGCAGGCCACGCGCCCCGCGCCGCTTCTCCTCCCGCAGCCGGGGGGCGGCGAGGTCAGCGTGGTCGCCGATCAGATGCAGCAGGTGGGGGGCGCCACCAATCTCCTGATCGCCACCGGCAACGTCGAGATCGTGCGCGGCATGACGCGGCTCCTCGCCGATCGTGTGGAGCTCAACCGCGACACCGGCGAGGCGGTCGCCCAGGGCAAGGTGGTGTTCTACGACGGCGAGGACCGCCTGGTCGGCGAGCGCATCGACTACAACCTGAGAACCGGCACGGGCGTCGTGTACAACGGCTCCGCATTCTCCGCGCCGTACTACCGGCTGGGCGCCCAGCGGATGGATCGCGTGGGGGAGAGCGTGTACGAGCTGAAGGACGCTTCGTTCACCACGTGTGAAGATGACAATCCGCCGCCGTGGTCCTTCCGCTTCGGCTCTGGCACCGCCGACCTCAACGACATCGTCTGGGGCCGTGACGTCTCGTTCCTGGTGGGCAAGGTGCCGCTGCTGCCGTGGTTCCCGTTCTTCGCGGCGGCGATCCGGCGCGAGCGGCAATCGGGCTTCCTGTACCCGAGTTTTGGGGTGTCCAGCCAGAAGGGCTTCTTCGCCCGGGTTCCCTATTACTGGGCCATCGATGACAGCCAGGACCTGACGGTATCGCTCGACACCTACGCCAACCGTGGCTTCGGCACCACGCTCGAGTACCGCTACATCATGTCGGCGAACGCGCGGGGCCAGTTCAACGGCTTCGGGGTCGACGAGGCATTTCGCGACGGCGACCTCCGGGCCGCGGGCACCTATCGCCACTCGTGGCAGATCAGTCCGAGCCTGTCCTTCAAGGTGGACGCCAATGCGGTGAGCGACGACCGGGTGCTCCGCGAGTACGCGGACCGGCTGTCCGACCGGGCCCAGCAGCGCGCAGAGACCAACGTGTTCGTGTCCAAGCGCTGGGACACCTGGAACCTCGTGGGCAACTTCTTTTGGTACCAGGACCTGACCACGCCACGTCCGGTCGAGCTGCAGCGCGTGCCGGATATTCGGCTCCAGGGGCTGCGCCAACCCTTCCCGGGCCTCCCTGGTTTCCTCTACGAGACGGAGGCCAGCGGCACCTATTTCATCAGAGATGTCGGCGCCGCCGGCGCGCGCGCGGACGTGCACCCGCGCCTCTTCTATCCAATCCCGGTCTTTGGCTTCTTCACGGTGACGCCGTTTGTGGGCGGCCGAGCCACGTACTACGACAAGCGGGTGGTGGGGGAGCGCCTGACCAATGTGGGCGGCTTCCTCGTCGAGGAAACGGAGAACGACCGGCACGTGCGCGTCCAGGCTGAGGGCGGCGTCGAGCTGGAAACGCGTCTCTCCCGCGTGTGGACCATGGACGGCACGTGGGGCCTCGCCGCCCTCCAGCACACCATCGAGCCGCGGGTGCAGTGGCTCGAGATCCGCGGGCTCGATCAGAAGGCGAATCCCGTGTACGACAGGACCATCGACGACATCGGCAAGAAGAGCCAGCTCGCGTACTCGATCGTGCAGCGGCTCAACGCCAAGACCGTCTCCGGACCCGACGAGGAGCCGGTGCGATGGGAGGCGGCCCGCCTCACCGTGACCCAGATCTACAACATGCTGCCCGACGCCGACGAGCCATTCCGCGATCTGGGCGCCGAGTTGATCGTGAGCCCCAACCAGTACTTCGGCCTCCGCGGATTGGGCGTCTGGAACCTGTACGGCCTGGGCATGCGCACCGCCACCGCCGATATCTTCGCCAATTACCGGGACCTCTTCAGAGTGTCCGCGGGGGCGCGCTTCAACGAGATCGGCTCGCCGTTCAACACCGTTCAAGCGGCCGTCGTGACCAGGCTCGGCTCGCACATGAACGTCCGGGCCTCCACCGAGTACGACGTCCTCAACGGCACCAAGGTGGAGAATCGGGTCGGGGTGGACATCCACTTTCAATGCTGGTCGATTTTGCTCGAGTACATCGATCGGCATAAGAACGAGGACGAGTTCCGCTTCTCCGTGAATCTGCTCGGTGTCGGCCAGACCGGAACGCGCTTCGGCACCGGCTCGGTGCTGCGATGAGGAGCGTTCGACGAGATGGCGCCGGCGCTCCGCCCCGTGCTCGCGGGGGCGCGCCGCGTGTGAGGGGGCGATAACCCGCCCGATGGGGCTCCTCACCGCCGTCGTCGTCTCGCTGCGCCCGCGACAGTGGGTGAAGAACTTCTTCGTCTTCGCCGGCGTGATCTTCTCCCATCAGCTCTTCACTCCGCAGGCGTGGCGGGCGGCGGCGGCCTTCGCGCTCTTTTGCGGGCTCTCCGGCGCCATCTATCTCCTGAACGACGTCGCCGACGCCGAGAAAGACCGCCTTCATCCCGACAAGCGGCGCCGCCCCGTCGCCTCGGGGGCGCTGTCGCGCGGCGCCGCGCTCGCCATCGGCCTGATCCTCTTGCTCGTGAGCCTCATGCTGTCGTTCGGCCTCGGCGTGCGCTTCGGACTGGTCGCGCTCGCCTACGGCGTGCTCCTCACCGCGTACACGGTGCGGCTCAAGCATCTCGTCATCCTCGACGTGCTGACGGTGGCGCTGGGCTTCGTGCTCCGCGCGGTGGCGGGGGCGGTGGCGGTGGACGCCGACATCTCGGGTTGGCTGCTCATCTGCACCGTGCTCATCGCCCTCTTCCTGGCGCTCGGCAAGCGGCGCCACGAGTACCTCACCCTGCACGGCGACGCCGCCTCGCACCGCCCCATCCTCGCCGAGTACAGCGAGGGCTTCATCGACCAGATGATCGCGGTGGTCACCGCCTCCACCGTTACCGCCTACGCCCTCTACACGATGTCGCCGGAGACGGTGGGGAAGTTCCACACGCGCCTCCTTCCCTTGACCCTGCCGTTCGTGCTGTACGGGATCTTCCGCTACCTCTATCTCCTCTACCGCCGACAGCTGGGCGGCAACCCCTCCGATCTCGTCCTGTCCGACCGGGCCCTCCTTGCCAACAGCGTGCTCTGGATCGCGACCTTGCTCCTGCTGATCTACGGGCCGTGGGGGCATTGAGGCTGTGACGCCGCCGCTGCGCGCCGCGCGCGAGTCCGTCGCGGGCTGGGGCCGCATGCCCGTGCGCCCGGGGCGCGTGGCCCGGCCGGAGCGCCTGCGCCTGCCGCCCGGCGAGGGGATCGTGCTCCCCCGCGGGCTCGGCCGCGCGTACGGTGATGCCGCCGTGCCGGCGCGCGAGGACGCGCTGGTGCTGGCGACGCCGCGCGCCGACCGCATCCTCGACTGGGATCCCGTGTCCGGGCGGCTCACCGCCGAGGCCGGGCTGTCGCTTGCGGAGATCCTGCGCCTCTTCCTGCCGCGCGGATGGTTCCCTCCCGTCACGCCCGGCACCAAATTCGTGACGCTCGGCGGCTGTGTCGCCTGCGACGTGCATGGGAAGAACCATCACTGCGACGGTTCTTTCGGCGGCTTCGTGGAGCGGCTGGGGCTCCTCACCGCGGACGGCAAGGAGATCGCGTGCGGCCCCGATCTCGACCGCGAGCTGTTCCTCGCCACGGTGGGTGGCATGGGGCTCACCGGCCTCATCACCGAGGTCACCCTGCGACTGCGTCCCGTGGAGACGGGCTGGATCGCCATGGAGACGGAGGGGGTGGCCAATCTCGAGCAGATGGCGGCGGCCCTCGAGGCCTCGCGAGAGGCCTGGCCCTACACGGTGGGGTGGATCGACTGCCTCGCCGCGGGCGCGGGCCTGGGCCGCGGCGTGCTCATGCGCGGCCGCCACGCGACGCGCGCCGAGGTGCCCACCGGCGATCCGCGCCCCCGCCGCGCGCTGGGCGTGCCGCTGGATGCGCCCGAGTGGCTCCTGAGCCCGCTCGCGATGCGCGCCTTCAACGGGCTCTACTACTGGATGAAGGCGGGCCGCCGGGGCGGGGCGGCGAGGCCACATCAGAGCCTCGTGTCCTACGAGTCCTTCTTCTACCCGCTCGACATGATTACGGACTGGAATCGCCTCTATGGGCGCCGCGGCTTCCTCCAGTTCCAGTGCGTGGTGCCGCGGGCGGCCGGGCTCGCCGCCATGCGCGAGCTGCTCGAGCGCATCGCGCGGGCGGGCTCGGCCTCCTTCCTCGCCGTGATCAAGGACTGCGGGCCGGCCGGGCCCGCGCCCCTGTCGTTCCCCATGGAGGGCGTGACGCTGGGTCTCGATCTGCCGTATCGCGGTCCCGCCACGGTCACGCTCGTGCACGAGCTCAACGCGGTTGTCATCGCCGCGGGTGGGCGCATCTACCTGGCCAAGGATGCGGTGACGCGCGCCGAGGATTTCGCCCAGATGATGCCGCGCCTGCCGGAGTGGCGCGCCGTGCGCGACCGCTGGGACCCTGCCCACCGCTTCCGCTCGGCGCAATCCGTCAGACTGCTCGGAGACCGCAATTGATTGGCGAGCCGCAGCCGAAGGCGAGGCGAGCGGAAACATGATGGTGTCCGAGCCGAAGGCGAGGCAGGCATGAAAGCCGCGTTCGTCGGCGCGACGCGCGGGATGGGCAAAGCCCTGGCCCGGCTCATGGCCGAGCGCGCCGACGCGCTGTTCCTGCTGGGCCGCGACGCCGCGACGCTCACGGTGGCCGCGCGTGATCTCGAGGCGCGGGGCGCCCGCGCGCCCGTCCGCGTGGGCCCGCTCGACCTGGCCGACTCCACCGGGTTCCTCGCCGCGCTGGACGCGGCCGACGCCGCGCTGGGCCGCTTCGACACGTTCGTCGTCACCGGCGGTCTCTTCGGCGAGCAGGGTGAGTTGGCCTCCGATCCCGCACGGCTCGAGCGCCTGCTCCACGCCAACTTCACCGGCACCGCACTCCTGTGTCAGCTCGCGGCGGCACGCCTCGCCGGGCGGGGCGGCGGGGTCGTCTGCGCGTTCTCGTCGGTGGCGGGCGACCGCGCCCGCCCCGCCAACTATCTCTACGGCGCCTCCAAGGCCGGGCTCTCCGCCTTCCTCGACGGGCTCGGGCTCGCCTACGCCGACCGCGACGTCCGCGTGGTCTGCGTGAAGCCGGGATTCGTCCGCACGGAGATGACGGCGGGGCTGCCGGTGCCCCCGTTTGCGGGCGACGCGGATGCGGTGGCGGCACGGGCGCTGCGTGCGATGGATGCCGGCCGGCCCGTGGTGTACGCCCCGCCTATCTGGCGGCTGATCATGGCGCTGATCCGCGCTCTCCCGCGCTCCGTGATGCGCCGCATGAAGTCCTAGCGGTCGGAGGGAAGGGCCCATCGGACCCTTCTCTCCGACCGCACCACGGTACAATGGTCGGGCCATGCCCGAGCCTGTGCGCGTGCGCTTCGCTCCGAGCCCGACCGGTCATCTGCACGTGGGCGGCGCTCGCACTGCGCTGTTCAACTGGGCCTTCGCCCGCGCGCATCGCGGGGTCTTCATCCTGCGCGTGGAGGACACCGATCGCGAGCGCTCGACCGAGGAGTATCTGGCGTCGGTGCTCGACGCGCTGCGATGGCTCGGGATCGACTGGGACGAGGGGCCGCCCACACCCGGCTACCGGCAGACCGAGCGCTTCGAGATCTATCGCGCGCACGCCGAGCGGCTCTTCGCGGAGGGCCGCGCCTACCGCTGCCGGTGCACGCCCGCCGAGCTCGACAGCCTCCGCAAGGCCGCCCAGGCCCGCGGGGAGACCTTCCGCTACCCGGGGACATGTCGGGACGCGAACGTGCCGGCGAGCGAGCCGCACGCTCTGCGTCTGCGCATCGCCGACGAGGGGCAGACGGTGGTGGAGGATCTCCTCCACGGATCAGTGGCGTTCGATCACAGTCAGCTCGACGACTGGATCCTCGTCCGTACCGATGGCACGCCCACCTATAACTTCTGTGTGGTGGTGGACGACGTCACGATGAAGATCACCCACGTGATCCGCGGCGACGACCACCTCTCGAACACGCCGAAGCAGGTGCAGTGCTACCGCGCCCTCGGCTATCCCATTCCGGCCTTCGCCCACATTCCGCTCATCCTCGGGCCGGACAAGAACCGCCTGTCCAAGCGCCACGGGGCGACGAGCGTGCAGGCCTTCCGCGAGGCGGGGGTGGTGGCCGAGGCCCTGTTCAACTACCTGGCCCGGCTCGGCTGGTCCCACGGCGATCAGGAGGTCTTCACCCGCGAGGAGATCGGCCAGTACTTCGACCTCGCTCACGTGGGCCTCGCCGCCGCCGTCTTCGACCGCACCAAGCTCGAGTGGCTGAGCCAGCACTGGATCAAGACCTTGCCGGCGCCGACCCTGGCCGAGCGCCTGCCCACCTTCCTCGAGCGCGCCGGGCTGCCGGTGCCCGCGGACCGCGCCTGGCTCGCCCGCGTGGTCGCCACGCTCCAGGAGCGCGCGAAGACGCTGGTGGAGATGGCGGAGGCGGCGACCTTCTACTTCCGCGCGCCGGCCGCGTACGACGCGGCGGCCACCGCGAAGTTCTGGGGGGCGGAGGCGCCCGGCCGCTACGCGCTCATCGTGAAGCGGCTCGAGGGGCAGGCGGACATGGACCCCGCCTCGCTCGAGGCGTTCTACCGGGGGCTCGCCGCCGAGCTCGGCCTCAAGCTCGTGGATCTCGCCCAGCTCACGCGCCTGGCCCTCACCGGCCGTACCGCGAGCCCGCCCATCTTCGACATCATCGGCATCCTGGGCAAGAAGGAGACCCTCCGGCGCCTGCGCGGCGCCCAGGCCGCCGCCGAGGGCCGGCGGTGAGACGGCTCCTCCTCGCCCGCCACGGCCAGTCGGTGTCCAACGCCGTCCGGCGCTTCCAGGGCGTGCAAGACATCGCCCTGTCCGAGCTGGGCGAGCGCCAGGCGGAAGCCCTCGGCGCCGCCCTCGCGCGCCGGCGCATCGCCGCCATCTACGCGAGCCCGCTCCAGCGCGCCCGCCGCACCGCGGAGATCGTGGCCGCGGCCACCGGCGCTCCGCTCGAGCCGGTCGCGGATCTCCGGGAGCTGTCGCTGGGCGAGTGGGAGGGCTGCACGGTGGAGGAGGTGCGGGCCCGCCCGGGCGATCCCTACACCTGCTGGGTGCGCGACCCCGTGGGTGCCATGCCGCCGGGCGGCGAGCCGCTGGCGGAGGTGCAGGCGCGGGTGCTGCGCGCGATCGCGACGATCGAGCACGCACATCCGAATGGTGACGACGTGCTGGTCGTGTGCCACGGCGGCGTGATCGGCGCGTATCTCGCCTACTGCCTGGCCCTTCCGCTGTCCTCGATTTGGCGGCTGACGCTGTCGAATTGCTCGATCAGCGAGGTGGCCCCCCCGCGCGTGCTCACGATGAACGACACCGCCCATCTCCACGGCGTGGCGGAGCCGCCCGGCGGGTTCCGGCCGCTGTCGCCATGAGGCCGGACCGATGAGCCTGCTCTCGCTGGCGGGCGGTCTCGCGATCCTGCTCTACGGGATGCAGCTGTCCGGCGAGGGCCTGCAGCGCGCGGCGGGCGGCCAGCTCCGCCATCTCCTCACGAGCATGACGCGGACCCGGCTCTCCGCGGTGGCGGCGGGCGCGCTCGTCACCGCGCTGATCCAGTCGTCCTCCGCGACCACGTTGATGCTGATCGGCTTCGTGTCCGCCGGCCTCATGACGTTCCGCCAGTCGCTCGGCGTGATCCTGGGCGCGGACATCGGCACGACCTTCACTGTGCAGCTGCTCGCCTTCAACCTGCGCGACCTGGCCTTCGCCTTGCTCGCCGTCGGCTTCGGGCTGGCCTTCTTCGGCCGGCGCGGCCTTGTGAAGAACCTCGGCCAGGCGGTGCTGGGCTTTGGCTTCCTGTTCCTCGGCATGCGCCTGATGACGGACGGCATCGCCCCCGTCACCGAGCATCCGCTCGCCCGCCAGGTGTTGGTCGCCTTCGCGTCGAATCCCGCCATGGGCGTGCTCGCCGGCGCGGTCCTCAGCGCTGGGATGGCCTCCTCGGCCGCCACCATCGGGGTGCTCCTGTCCCTCGCCCACCAGGGGCTGCTCCCGCTGGAAGGCGCGATCCCGGTGGTGCTGGGCGCCAACATCGGGACCTGCACCGCCGCCCTCGCCGCGAGCATGCGGTCCACCTCGGACGCGCGCCGGGTCGCGGTGGCGCACATCGCCTTCAAGGTCCTGGGCGTCGCCCTCGTGTTCCCGTTCATCCACCCGCTCACCGCGCTCGTCGCGGCGACGGCGGGGGAGACCGCGCGGCAGATCGCCAACGCGCATACACTCTTCAACGTCGCGATCAGCGCGCTCTTCTTGCCCTTTGCCCCCTTCGCCGCGCGCGCCATCACCGCGCTCGTGCCGGAGGAGGAGCGCGGCGACAACCCGCTCAAGACCCGTTACCTCGACGATCGCTATCTCGACCAGCCCTCGCTCGCCCTCGGCCAGGCCACCCGGGAGGCCCTGCGCATGGGCGACGTGGCCCAGAGCATGCTGCGCGACGCGCTCGTGGTGCTGCGGCGCGACGATCGCGAGCTGCTGGAGGAGGTCGAGCGGCGCGACGATCAGCTCGACTATCTCGAGCGCGAGATCAAGATGTTCCTCACCCGCCTCGGCCGGGAGACCATGAGCTCCGACATGGCGGCCCGCGAGATCGGGCTGATCTCGTTCATCGGCAACCTCGAGAACATCGGCGACATCGTGGACAAGAACCTCATGGAGCTCGCCCGCAAGAAGCTCTACCAGGGCCGGCGGTTCTCGGAGGAAGGGGAGACCGAGCTGGTCGAGTTCCACGGCATCGTGTCGAAGAATCTCGAGCGGGCGATCGCCGCCGTCGCCGCGAGCGACCGCGCCCTCGCCCAGGAGGTGCTGGACCAGCGGCCGTTCATCCGCCAGAGGGAGCGAGAGCTGCGCGAGTCGCACCTCGCGCGCCTGCGCCGTGGGCTCGCCGAGTCGCTGGAGACCTCCGAGATCCACCTCGACGTGCTCACCAATCTCAAGCGGATCTCCTCGCACGTCACCGCCCTCGTATTCCCGATCCTCGAAGAGGAAGTTTGAGGTCCCCGATGCCCCGCGAACGTCTGCGCATTCTCCTCATGGCCTCCGAGGCCGCGCCCTACGCCAAGACGGGCGGGCTCGCCGACGTGGCGGGCGCGCTCCCCCGGGCCCTCGCCGGCCTGGGCCACGACGTGCGGATCCTGATGCCGAAGTATCGGGGCGTCGAGGCCTGCGCGGGCACGCTGAGCGTCGCCGCCAGCGGCATCCGGGTCTCCCTGGGCGATCGCACCGCGGAGGGCGCGCTGTTCGAGGCGCAGGCGCCGGGCGGCGTCACCGTCTATTTTCTCGGCCACGATCACTACTACGACCGCGAGGCCCTCTACGGCACCGCGGAGGGGGACTACTGGGACAACTGCGAGCGCTTCATCTTCCTGTGCCGCGGCGGGCTCGAGGCGGTGGCGGCGCTGGGCGCGCAGGGCTGGCGGCCCCAGGTGATCCACGCCAATGACTGGCAGACCGGGCTCGTGCCCGTGTATCTGCAGACCCTCTACCGCGCGCACCCCGTCCTGGGGCCGATCACCACCCTCTTCACCATCCACAACCTGGCCTATCAGGGCGTGTTCTGGCACTACGACATGCCCATGACTGGTCTCGGCTGGGATCTCTTCACGCCCGCCGCGCTCGAGTTCTACGGCCGGCTCAACTTCCTCAAGGGCGGGCTCGTGTTCTCGGAGCTGCTCACCACGGTGAGCCGAACCTATTCCCAGGAGATCCGCACCGCCGCGTTCGGAGCGGGGCTGGAGGGCGTGCTGGAGGAGCGGAGCGCGGACCTCCACGGCGTGGTGAACGGGATCGACTACGAGGCGTGGAACCCCGCCACCGACCCGGTGCTCGCCAAGCGCTACGGGCCGGGGGAGCTCGAGGCCAAGGCGATCTGCCGCCAGGCTCTCCAGGAGGAGATGGGGCTCGAGCGCGGCGGCGGCCCCATCGTCGGTATGGTGACGCGCCTCGCCACCCAGAAGGGCCTCGACCTCACCCTCGACGCGCTGCCCGGGCTGCTCGCCACGTCCGCCCGCCTCGTCCTGCTGGGATCGGGCGACGCCCCGCTCGAGGAAGCCTTCGTCGCGGCGGCCGCCGCGTATCCGGGTCGAGTGGCGGTGCGCATCGGCTACAACGACGACCTCGCGCGACGCATCTACGCGGGGTCCGACTGCTTCCTGATGCCATCGCGCTACGAGCCCTGCGGGCTCGGGCAGCTCATCGCCCTGCGCTACGGGGCGGTGCCGATCGTGCGGCGCACCGGCGGCCTCGCCGACACCGTGCACGAGGTCGACCCGGCCCGCCGCACCGGCACGGGCTTCCTCTTCGATGCCTTCGCGGTCGACGCGCTCGTGGAGGCGGTGCGCCGTGCCGCCGCCGCGCACGCCGATCCGGCGCTGTGGAGCGCCATCGTCCGGAACGGGATGGCCGAGGACTTTTCCTGGGACGCCTCGGCGCGGGAATACGTGACCCTCTACCGCAAGGCCATGAAGGCGCGCACGATTCGCGAGCGGGGGAGCCAGCCATGAAGAAGGTCGAGGCGGTGATCAAGCCATTCAAGCTAGACGACGTCAAGGAGGCCCTGACCCAGCTCGGGGTGTACGGCATGACCGTCACCGAGGTGCGCGGGTTCGGCCGCCAGAAGGGGCACACGGAGCTCTATCGCGGCTCGGAGTACACCATCGACTTCCTGCCCAAGGTGAAGATCGAGGTGGTGTTGCCCGACGAGCTCGTGGACAAGGTAGTGACAGCGATCGCGTCCGCCGCCAAGACCGGCTCCATCGGCGACGGCAAGGTCTTCGTGCTGCCCATGAGCGAGGCCATCCGGATCCGCACGGGGGAAAAAGGCGAGAGCGCTATCTGACCAGTGGAAGGTAGCGGTTGCCGGGGGGCGACGGGTCGCCCTAACCGATTGGACCACGGTCAACATGCCAAAGGCATGTTGATGATGAAGATAGATCTGGTACGCGCGGCGCCGGGCGACCGGCGGGCGCTGGCCGAGCTCAAGCGGCGCGGCTTCGCCGAGCCGGGGACGGCGCTGGCCAATCTCCACGCGCTGGCCCCCACTCCCGCGGAGGGCGCCCTCCTCGATCCCATCCTCCCGAGGCTGCTCACCGAGCTCGCCGGAGCGCCCGATCCCGACATGGCGCTCAACAATCTCGAGCGTCTCGCCGCCCAGGGCGACCGCGTCGTGTTCCTGCGCACGCTCGCCGCGCATCCCGGCGCCATTCACCTGCTCGCGCGGCTCGGCGGCACCAGCCAGTTCCTCGCCGACACCCTGCGCCGCTACCCGCAGCTCTTCGCCTGGCTGCTCGAGCCCCGCACTATGCGGCAGTGGCTGGGCGACGAGCTCGAGGCGGGGCTCGCGACGAGCCTGGCGCCGTTCAGCAAGCGGGAGGCGCGGTGGAACGCGCTGCGCCGCTTCAAGTACCGGCAGCTCCTTCGCATCGGAACCCGCGACATCCTGGGCGACGCCGACCTCACGGTGACCACCGAGGAGCTTTCGCGGCTCGCCGACGTGTGCCTGGCCGCCGCCTGCCGCTGGGCGGACGAGGCGCTGGAGCCCCTCTACGGCGTCCCCCAGGCGCCCGACGGTGGCCGCGCGGGCCTCGCCGTGATCGGCATGGGCAAGCTCGGCGGTGACGAGCTCAACTACTCCTCGGACATCGACCTCATTTTCGTCTACGGCGACGACGGCGAGACCAGCGGAGGGTCGCAGGGCTCCCTCGCCAACGGGCAGTACTTCGCCGAGGCGGCCAGGGCGGTGGTGGCGGCGCTGGAATCGGTCACCGACGAGGGCTACGCCTTCCGCGTGGACCTGCGGCTGCGGCCGGAGGGCCGTTCCGGCGCGCTCATCCTGTCCCTCGACGGCTATCGCGCGTACTTCGCCGATCGCGCCGAGCTTTGGGAGCGACAGGCCTTGATCAAGGCGCGCTTCTGCGCGGGGGATGCTGCGGTGGCGGCGCGCTTCTTCGAGCTGGTGCGGCCCTTCGTGTTCCGCGCCGGGCTCGACGCAGGCATCGTGGACGAGGTGCGCCGCATGAAGCAGGAGATCGACCGCGCCCAGCGGGCCAAGCGCGGCGAGCGGCGCAACGTGAAGCTGGGCCGCGGGGGAATCCGCGAGGTCGAGTTCCTCGTCCAGGCGTTGCAGCTGCTCTACGCGGGCGACGACCCCTGGCTGCGCGGCGGCAACACGCTGCGGACGCTGTTCCGGCTGACCGAGCGCGGCTACCTCGCCCCCGCGCTGGGGCGCACGCTGGGCGACGCGCTGGTCTTCCTTCGCAGCGTGGAGCATCGTCTGCAGATCCTCCACGAGTTCCAGACACACACGCTGCCGGAGGAGCCGCGGGCCCTGGGTCTGCTCGCCCGACGCATGGGAATCCCGCTCCCGCCGGATGCGGCCCGGCGGCGCTTCCTCGCCGAGTACCGGCGCGTCACCGACGCGGTGCATGCGGCGTTCCGCGATTTCTTCGACGCGCGGCCGGCGCCGCGCGCGGCGCCCGCGCCTCGCATCCCGACGTTCACCGCTCTCAAGGCGACCGGCTTCGTCGATCCCGATCGCGCGCGGCAGAACCTGCGCCTCCTGCTGGAGGGCCGGCCGCTCCTGCCGTATCCCGCCCGCGCCGCCCAGGCGCTCGGGCGCATGTTCCCCGTGCTTCTCGATGCGCTCTGGCAGAGCCCGGACCCCGACGAGGCCCTGAACCTGTTCGAGCGCTTTGTGGCCGCGGCGGGCCCGCGCGCCGCCTGGCTGGAGCTGCTCGCGGAGTCGCCGCCGCTCCTCGTCAATCTGGTGCGGCTCTGCGCGCGTGGCGAGCTGATGAGCCAGATGCTGCTGGCCCAGCCCGAGCTCCTGGGGAGCCTGGCCGATCCGGCTACCTTCGCCGCGCACAAGACCGAGCGGGAGTTCCGCGCCGCGCTCGCGCCGGTGCTGGGGCCCGCCCTCGGCCCCTCCGAGCGAAAAGACCTCCTGCGCCGGCTCAAGCAGGCGGAGGAGCTGCGGGCCACCTGGCGCATGCTGCTCGGCGTCACCGACGCCGAGCGCTTCTCCGCCGAGCTCACCGGGCTGGCCGAAGCCGCACTCGCGGTGGCCTGGCTCATGGCGGTGAGCGAGATGGCCGCGCGCCACGGGGTGCCCCGCGACGCCCGCGGGCGCTTCCTCGACGCGGTCATCGTCGGGGTCGGCAAGCTCGGCGGCCGCGAGCTCTCCACCGGCTCCGACCTCGACTGCTTCGTGATCTTCGACGCCGACGGGACCACCGACGGCGCCGACCCGATCGAGGCCGCCGTCTTCTATCACGGCGCGGTGGAGATCCTGCAGGCCCTGCTCGGCGACATCACCGCCGCCGGCATCGTCTTCTCCGTGGATCTGCGGCTGCGTCCCGGCTCCAAGGGCAGCGGCTTCGCGGCCAGCCGCGCGTCGATGGCACAGTACTACCGCGAGTGGGCGGATCCCTGGGAGCGCCAGACTCTCACCCGGGCGCGCCTCGTGACGGGCTCGCCCGCGGTGGGGCGGGGGGTGCGGCGCCTGATCACCGCGCTCCTCCACGGCCCGGACGCCGCGCCGCCCGACCTGAAGGAGATGCGCATGCTGCGCGAGCGCATGGAGAAGGAGCTCGGCAAGGAGACGCCCGGGCTCTTCCACGTCAAGTTCGGCAAGGGAGGCCTCGTCGACGTGGAGTTCATCACCCAGGCGCTGCAGCTCGTGCACGGCCGCCGCCATCCCGGCATCCGGCGCCCCAACACGCTGCAGGCGGTCCGCGCCATCGCCGCCGCCGGCCTCTTGTCTGCGGAGGACGCGGCCGCGCTGGCCGACCACTACCGCTTCCTCCGCCGCGTCTCCGGCAGCCTCCGGCTCTTCGGCGCGCGGCCGAGCGACGCCCTGGAGCTCGCGGGCCCCTTCGTCTCGCGCGTGGCGCGCGGCCTCGAGTACCCCTCGCGCAAGGACTTCCTGGAGGACTACCGGCGCCGCACCACCTGGGTGCGCGCGCTGTGGAACCGCGTGGTCCCGACCTGAGGCAGGCGGCGCGGCAACCGCGGCGCCGCGCGGGCCGCGCCGCTGGTAGAATGAGCCGCGATGTGCGCGCGGCTCTTCGTTCTCGACGGTCCCGGCTATCTCTTCCGGGCGTACCATGCGCTGCCCTACCTCTCGACCTCCAAGGGTGTGCCCACCAACACCGTGCTCGGCATGTCCACGATGCTGTGGAAACTATTTCGGGAGGAGCGCCCCGACTACTTTGCGGTGGCGTGGGACCCGCCCGGCCCCACGTTCCGTGACGAGAAGTTCGCCGCTTACAAGGAGACGCGCGCCGCCACCCCGGACGACCTCAAGCGCCAGATCCCGCTGGTGATGCAGGTGCTCGCCGCTCTGCGTGTACCCGTGTTGGAGGTGGCGGGCTTCGAGGCCGATGATGTGCTCGGCACCATGGTGGAGCGGGCGCGCGCCCACGACGTGGACGTGGTGCTCGTTACCCAGGACAAGGACATGCTGCAGCTCGTGGGGCCGCGCGTCACCGTGCTCGCGCCCGGCGCGAAGGCCGGCGAGCAAGTCGTGTACGACGCCGACCGGGTACGCGAGAAGTGGGGTGTGGGGCCCGAGCAGATTCCGGATCTCCTCGCCCTCATGGGCGACTCCATCGACAACATCCCCGGCGTGCCGGGCGTCGGCCAGAAGACGGCGGTGAAGCTGATCGGCCAGTTCGGCTCGGTCGAGGGCCTCTACGAGCATCTCTCGCTCGTGCCGGGGAAGCTCCGCGAGACCCTGGCCGCCAATCGCAAGCAGGCGCTGCTCTCGCGCGAGCTGGCCACCGTGAGCACACGCGTGCCGCTGCCACAGGACCTCGAGGCGCTGCGCCGCGTGGAGCCGGACTGGGACAAGCTCCGCGTGGTGTGGACCGAGCTCGAGCTGCGAAATCTCCTGCGCCAGCTCCCGGGCTCGGCGGCGCCGGCGCCGGTGGAGGAGGCGGCCCCCGCGGGCGGGGCCGACGAGCTGGGCACGTTCCTCGCCAAGGTGCCCGACGGCGAGCCGCTGGCGGTGGACTGGGCCGAGGAGAGCGGGCCGCCCGATCCCGCGCTCACGCGCGTGGGCTTTCACCATCCCGCCGCGGGCGAGGTGCAGGTGACGCCGGAGGCGGTGGCGGAGACTCTGCCGCGCCTGGTGAGCCGGCTCCTCATCGGCCACGACATCAAGCGGCTCGTGCAGTGGTGCCTCGCCCGTGGCGCGGCCGCGCCCGCGGTGCAGGACACCGCGATCGCCGCGTTCCTGCTCAACCCCGCCCGGTCGAACTACAAGCTCGAGGAAGTCGCCACCGAGCATCTCGGCGAGGGCGCGGCGACGGGACGGCCGGGTGGGCGCGCGCGCCTCGTCTGGGCCCTCTGGGAGCAGGAGGAGCGCGAGCTGCGCGAGGCGAAGGTGCGCGCGCTCTACGACGAGATCGAGCGGCCGCTGGTGCCGGTGCTGGCGGTGATGGAGCGCCACGGGATCCGCGCCGACTCCGACCGTCTCGCCGACTTCTCCAAGGAGCTGGACCGCAGCCTCGAGGGCCTCACGCGCGAGATCTACGAACTGGCCGGCGAGGAATTCAACCTGGGCTCGCCGAAGCAGCTCGCGGCGATCCTGTTCGAGAAGCTCTCGCTGCCGCCGGTCAAAAAGACCAAGACCGGCTACTCCACCGACGCCGACGTGCTCGAGCAGCTTGCGGTGGGCCACGCGCTGCCCGCCAAGATCCTCGAGCAGCGCACCCTCTCCAAGCTCAAGTCCACGTACGCCGACGCGTTGCCCGGCATGATCAATCCAGACACCGGGCGGATCCACACGTCGTTCAACCAGATGGGCGCGGCCACCGGACGGGTCAGCTCGTCGTCCCCGAACCTTCAGAACATCCCCGTGCGCACCGAGCTCGGCCGGCGCATCCGCGCCGCCTTCGTGCCGGAGCCGGGCTGGCGCCTCGTCGCCGCGGACTACTCCCAGGTGGAATTGCGCATCCTCGCCCACGTCTGCGGCGAGGAGAGCTTGGTGGAGGCCTTCCGCCGCGGCGAGGACATCCATCGCCGCACCGCCGCCGAGGTCTTTGGCGTCGCGCTCGACCAGATCACGTCCGCCCAGCGCGACATCGCCAAGACCACGAACTTCTCCGTGATCTACGGCGTCACCGCGTTCGGGCTGGCCCGCGGGCTCCGCATCACCTCGCGCGAGGCGCAGGAGTACCTCGATCGCTTCTTCGCGCGGCATCCGAAGGTTCGGGCGTGGCTCGACCGCACGGTGAAGGAGGGGCGCGAGCGCGGCTACGTGGAGACTTTGCGGGGCAGGCGTCGCTATTTGCCCGAGCTGCGCAGCGGCAACCCGAACCTCCGGAGCTTCGCCGAGCGCGTGGCGACCAACGCGCCGATCCAGGGCACCGCCGCGGACATGATCAAGATCGCCATGATCCGCATGGCGACGGCGATGACGGAGGCGCGGCTGGCGAGCCGCATGCTCCTGCAAGTGCACGACGAGCTGCTCTTCGAGGCCCCGCCCGAGGAGGAGGAGCGCCTGATGGTCCTCGCGGCCGAGGTGATGGAGGGCGCGATGACGCTCGAGGTGCCGCTCAAGGTGGACGTCAAGGCCGGCGCCGACTGGGCGCAGGTCTGACGGTGGGGCGGCCCTTCCTCCTCGCCGGGCTCACCGGCGGCATCGCCACCGGCAAGAGCACGGTGAGCGCGATGTTCACCCATCTCGGCTGCCGCGTCACCGACGCCGACCAGCTCGCCCGCGAGGTGGTGGCGCCGGGCCAGCCCGCGCATGCCGCCATCGTGAAGGAATTCGGCGCCGAGATGCTGCAGCCCGACGGCTATCTGGACCGCAAGCGACTGGGTGCGGTGGTGTTCGCCGACCCCGAGCGGCGCAAGCGATTGGAGGCCATCACCCATCCGGCGATCCGGACGCGCTGGGACCGCATCCTCCGCGTCTACGAGGAAGAGGCGTTCGTCGGCATCGTCTTCTGGGACGCCGCCCTCCTCTACGAGACGGGCGGCGCGCGGCTCATGGAGAAGGTGGTGGTGGTGTTCACGGACCCGGATGTGCAGCTCGCCCGCCTCGTGGCCCGCGACAGCTGCACTGAGGCGGAGGCGCGGGCGCGCATCGCCAGCCAGCTGCCGGTGGCCGAGAAGGCCAAGCTGGCCGACTACGTCGTGGACAACTCCGGCCCCCGCGCCGAGACCGAACGGCAGGTGCGCGCAGTGTACAGGGCGCTCCTCGGAGACCTCGCCGCGCGCGGCGCGGCATGAGCCCGCGGCGGAACGCGCGAGCCACCGCGCCGCCGTCGCGCCGCTTCGGCGGCGGCCGCGCCACCGGCGGCAAGCGGCGCGCCCTCGGCCAGCACTTCCTGCGGGACGAAGGCGTCGTCGAGCGCATCGTCGCCCTCGTGCGGCCGGGCCCCGCGGACCTCGTGGTGGAGATCGGGCCCGGCGAGGGCGCGCTGACCGGCCGGCTCGCCGCGGCGGCGGGACGCTTCATCGCCGTGGAAGTGGACGCCGCCCTCGCCGCCCGGCTCGGCGCGCGCCTGCCCGCCTCCCCCACCGTCGAAATCCGCCACGCCGATGCGCTCGCCTTCGACTGGCGGGGCCTGCCCGCGCTCCGGCCGGCCGTCGGTGGTCGCATCCTCGTGGTGGGGAATCTCCCGTACAGCGTGGGCAAGCCGATCCTGATGGCGCTGGCTGACGCGGCGCCCGCGCTCGCCGTCGCCGCGCCGACCGAGATGGCGCTGATGCTCCAGAAGGAAGTGGCGGAGCGCGTGGCCGCGCCGCCGGGCGACCGCACCTACGGCAGCCTCTCCGTGCTCACCCAGTGCGCCGTCGAGGTGCGCCTGGCCTTCACGGTGCCGCCGGGCGCGTTCCGCCCGCCGCCGCTCGTCGAGTCCGCGGTGCTGCATCTGCGCGCGCTCGCCGCGCCGCCGGTGCCCATCGCCGATCCGCGGCGCTTTCGTGCGCTCGTGCGCGCGGCCTTCGCGCAGCGTCGCAAGAGCCTGGCCAACGCGCTCGCCGCCGGTCTCGGAATTCCCGTCGAGCGCGCCCGCGCGCGCCTCGCCGCCGCCGGCATCGCTGCCGGCCGCCGGGCCGAGACCCTCACCCTCGCCGAGTTCGCGCGGGCCGCCGACCAGGTCGACGTGGGCTAGCGCGCGCGCCGCGCGAGGAACTCGCCCTCCACGAGCCAGGTCGCGCCGTCGGCGGCGAGCGCCTCGCCGATCCAGTGGAAGGAATCCGGCGTGATCTCGGTGAAGCGCCAGCGGGTCGGCGTCCCGTTGGCGCGGGCGCCCACCTGCACGATCTCGGCGCCGATGCGCCGGCCGACCTGCTCCTCGCGGTGGCCGTTCAGGGGATTGATCCACGTGATCCGCCACGCCTGGATGGTCGGATCCCACACCCGCAGGGTGGTGCCGAACATGTTCATGCCCCGCTCCGGCTCGCCCACGCGCTCGGCCCGGGGCGGCATGATCCACACGTCCTGGATCGCGCGTCCCTCCAGCGCCCAGCCGAAGTGCACCTCGCCGCGCAAGCGTCGCCCGCTCACATCGATGCCGGCGTACCGGCGCACGTCGAGATCCCAGCTTCCTACCAGCCATCCATAGACGTCCGCCGCCTCGGGGATCTCGGGGGCACGACCGGGCGAGGCCAGCACCGCCTGTGCTCTCTCGAAGTGCCCAACACTCATCGTGGACATGAAATCTCCTCCTCGGGCGCGCGCAGCGCCCTCAGAGAGCACAACCCCGCCGGGGCGGCCGTGTGAAACTAGCCCGCGAGGGGCAGGGTGAACGCGAAGGTGCTGCCCTGACCCTCCACGCTCTCCGCCCAGATCCGGCCGCCATGGGACTCCACGAGGCTTCGGGAGGCGACGCGCACCCAGGGCGCGGTCTCCGACGGCAGCACCGTCAGCGCGAGACGTGCACGCGGCCCCCCTCCCGCGTGTACTTGAGGGCGTTGCCAGTGAGGTTCAGCGCTCGGGCAGCTCGGCCGACAGTGATACGACTTCAGGTCGATCGTGGGCCCTTGCACCGATGGAAGCGTGAAGTGCGGCGCGGGCTGTCCGACGGCCGCCGCGAGCGCGTCGCCTGGCATCGCCTCATCTATGACTTCCCCGCGGGCATTGTCAACGATACGGGCGCGGTCGCGGCGGGGGTCGCCGCGGGCGCGGCACGCCCCGCGCCGGTCACGAGGCGGAGGAAGCCGGGCGACAAGCGCGGGTCCAGCGTGTCGCGGATCCCGTCGCCCAGCAGGTTGAACGCGAGCACGGTGATCGTGATGGCGAGCCCGGGGAAGAAGGCGAGCCACCACGGCGGCACGAGCCCGGTGATCGAGTCCGCCAGCATGTTGCCCCACGTGGGCGTGGGGGGCGGCACGCCGACGCCGAGGAAGCCCAGCGCGGCCTCGATGACGATGGCCACGCCGAGATGTGTGGTGGCGAGGACGAGATACGGCGCCACGCACTGGGGCAGCACGTGCTTGGCCATCACGCGGAGGGTGGAGGAGCCGTTGGCGCGGCCCGCCTCCACGAACGGCATCTCGCGCACTGACAGCGCGACCGATCGGATGACGCGCCCGCCGAACGGAATGCGCGTGATCGCGATGGCGAAGATCACCGCCTGGAGGCCGGTCCCGATGGCCATGGAGATGGCCATGGCCAGGATGAGGTCCGGAAACGATTGCAGGATCTCCATGATGCGCTGGCTCACGAGATCGAAGCGCCCGCGGAGGTAGCCGCAGGCCACGCCCCAGAGCGAGCCCACCGTGGTCCCCAGCAATACGGCGGAGAACGCGACGAAGAGCGACGTCCGCGCGCCGTAGATCACCCGGCTGAGCGTGTCGCGGCCCACCTGATCCGTCCCCAGCACGTGCTGGGCATCCGGGGGCTTGTTCATGCGGCGGAAGTCCGCCTTGAGGGGATCGTAGGGGGCGAGGAGCGGCGCCGCAAGGGCCACGAAGACGATGAACAACCCGACCAGCCCGCCGAGCGCCGCCAGCGTGTTGCGGCGGGTGAAGCGACCCAGCTCGCGAAGCACGATACGCATCAGCCGAACCGGATGCGCGGGTCGAGCCACGCATAGCTGAGATCGACGAGCACGTTGACGGCCACGAAAATCACCGCGTAGAAGAGCACGAGGTTCTGGACGACGATGATGTCGCGCTCGATGACCGCCACGACGAGGGCGCGCCCGAGCCCGGGCACCCCGAAGGCCTGCTCCACCGCCACCGAGCCGCCCAGGACGAAGCCCAGCAGCACGCCGGAGATGGTGATGACGGGCAGAAGCGCGTTCGGGAGCGCGTGGCGGAGGACAACGAGCCCCTCGCGAAGGCCTTTGGCCCGCGCCGTTCGCACGAAGTCCTCGCTGATCACCTCGAGGAGGCATGAACGGGACATGCGCGCGATGTATGCGCCCTGGGCAAGCCCCAGCACCACCGCGGGGCCAATCACCATCTGGAAGTTCTGCCAGGGGTCCTCCCAGAAATGCACGATGATGAAGGGCGCCTTGTAGCCGAACCAGAAGAGCAGAGCGAGCACGATGAGCATGCCCAGCCAGAACCCCGGGATGGCGATGAAGAGGATGGACAGCGCGCGCGCGAGGCCGTCGGGGATGCTGTTGGGCTTGAACGCGCTGAGGATCCCGACGGGCAGGCCGACGAGCCAGGACACGAGGAGGGCGAGCACCCCGATCTCGGCGCTGATGGGGCCGCGATGCGCGATCAGGTCGGCGACGGTATCACCGCGGAAGAAGGACTTGCCGAGCCGGCCGGCGCCGATGTCGACGAGCCAGTGGCCGTACTGGATGGGCAGGGGGTCGCTGAGCCCGAGATCGGCCATGATGCGAACGCGGTCCTCGGGCTTCATCTGGGCGTGCCCCTCCACGCCGAGGATCGCCACCAGCGGATCACCCGGGAGGACGCGGAGCACTACGAAAATGGTGAGCGAGACACCGAGCAGGGTACCGAGGGCGTACCCTGCCCGGCGAAGCAGGTACTTCCGCACGCGGCCGAGTCCCCCTTAGGAAGACGCCAGCCAGACGTTGTCCCAGCGGACCACGTCGTAGATGCCGAAGAAGGTGGACGGGTTCTGCCCGCGCACCTTGTTGTAATAGGCGTCGTAGATCTGCTCGTACGCTACCGGGATCAACGGCGGGTCGTCCTCAAGAATCTCTTCCGCCTTGCGTACCAGGGCCTTGCGCCGGTTGTCGTCGAGCTCGCGATCCACCTGGGCAGCGAGATCGTGGAAGGCCGGGTTCGTCCATCGGGAGTAGTTCTGCGGGCCGCCCTTGCCGTACCAGGCGCTGAAGATGTCGGAGGGATCCATGAGGGTGGACACGATGGCGCTGATGGCGAGGTCGAAGTTGCCCGCCTGGGCCTCGTCGAACCACACCGAGGTTTGCACCACGCGCAGGTTCGACTCGATGTTGAGGTGCTCCTTCAGCATGGCTTGGATGGCCACCGCCCAGAGCTTGAAGGTAGGGATGTCGCGCACGCAGAAGTCGAGGTTCTTGAGGCCCTGGCCGTAGCCCGCGGCCTGCATGAGCTTCCGGGCCTCCTGCACGGCGCGCTTGATGTCCTTCTGATAGCCGAGCTTCTTCTCCAGCTCAGCGCGCGGCGTCGACATCTCGTGGAACGGATAGACGAACCCGCCCACCTGCATGGGCGCGGCGTCCTTCACGACCTCGATCAGGGTGGGGCGATCCATGGCGAGATGAATGGCCCGCCGGACCCGCTTGTCGGCCAGCGCCTTGTTCTTCTCCATGTTCATCCAGAAGGCCTGGATGACCGACTGGTTGAAGTTCGCCGCCGTGACGCCCGGCATCTCCTTGGCCTTGCGCCAGGTCACGGGATCGAGCAGACGCGCGTAGTCGACGCGCCCGGAGAGGAACGAGGCACCCAGCTCCGGCGTGAACGGGAGGAAGTGATAGATCTCGAGCTTGTCGACGAGCGGCAGCCCCTTATTCCAGTAGTCGGGGTTGCGCTCCTGGATCCAGATCTCCTTGTCCTTGCGGGAGACGTGGCGGAAGGGACCCGTGCCCGGGTAGTTCATCACCTGGCGAAGGTTGCCGCCGTTGTCCTCGAGGGTCTTCTTCCGCACGATGACGTTCCAGCCGCTCGCGAAGGCGCCCAGCATGTACGGCTTGGGCCGCGCCTCGGTGAGGCGGAACTCGACCCGATGCGGATCGAGGACCACGATGTCGCCGACGGTGGCGAAGAGCGGTGTGCGCGGGATGACCACACCCTTGGGCGGACGGCAGATGCGATCGTAGGTCGCCTTCACGTCGTCGGCGGTGAAGTCGGCGCCGTCGTGGAACTTGACGCCCTTCCTCAGGTGGAAGGTGTACTTCTTCCCGTCCGGCGAGATGTCGTACTTCCAGGCCAGGTCCGGGATGATGGTCTGCCCATCCTTCGGGCTGCGCCGGAGCAGCGTGTCGTACATCGGGCTCTGGGGCCCGATGTTGGCCACGGTGCCGGACTGATGCACGTCGAAGTGCGCGGGGGCATTGTGCACGGCGTAGCGGAGGGTGCCGCCCCGCTTGGCCGCGGGATCGGGCCGTACGGGAGAGGGCGTCTCCTGCGCCTCGGCGCGGCGGCGGAGCACCGCGGGGCCAAGGGCAGCGGCGCCGCCGGCCACGCCCGCGGTACGCAGGAAGGCGCGACGGCTGACGGGCTGCTGGGAGCGGTCAGAGCGGGTTGAATTGGCCATGTGGGCACCCTCCTATAGGGCTCATCCCGCGCATCGGCGCGCGAGGGTGGGGAGACCATACACGAGGGCCCGCAGGGTTACAAGACATGTCCCGACGCCGCCGGCCGAGGTCGGCGCCCTCCCCGTTTCTAGGGCCCTCCGGAGCCCGGGTGATACCCTGAGTGGACCGCCGTGAGCACCGCATTCCGCCCGGAGCCCGCACCGATCGATGTGCCCGCCGAGCCCGCGGTGCGCCTGATCCCCCTGGGGGGGCTTGGCGAGATCGGGCTCAACATGATGCTCCTCGAGTCGGGCGAGGACATCGTGGCGGTGGACTGCGGCCTCCTCTTCCCCGACGACGAGATGCCGGGTGTGGACTACGTGATCCCGGACTTCTCCTACCTGGGCGAGCACCGCGAGCGCTTCCGCGCGGTGGTGCTGACCCACGGCCACGAGGATCACATCGGCGCGCTCTCGTACCTCCTGCGCGACTTCGACGTGCCCGTGTACGGCACGCCGCTCACCCTCGCCATCGCGCGCCACCGCCTCGCCGAGCACGGTCTCCTCGAGCGCGTGGATCTGCGCGCCTACAGGCCCGGCGACGAGATCGTGGCCGGCTGCTTCCGCATCCTGCCGATGCGCGTGACCCACTCCATCGCCGACGGCATCGGGCTCGCCATCGAGACGCCGGCGGGCACGGTGGTGCACACGGGCGACTTCAAGCTCGACCCCAATCCGGTGGACGGCGAGCAGCCGGATTACTCGCGCTTCGCGGCCCTCGGCGAGCGCGGCGTGCTCTGCCTCTGCTCCGACTCCACCAATGTCGGGCGCCCGGGGCGCACGGGGTCGGAGACCGAGGTCGGCGCGGCGCTGCGCGGGCGCTTCGCCGCCGCCCACGGCCGCATCATCGTGGCGACGTTCGCCTCGCACGTCCACCGCATCCAGCAGGTGCTCGAACTGGCGGCGGAGCGCTCGCGCAAAGTCGGCCTCCTCGGGCGCAGCATGGCGGCCAATGTCGCCGTCGCGGCGGAGCTCGGCTATCTCAAGGTGCCGGACGACGTGCTCTGGCCGCTCGAGGACCTCGTGGAGCTGCCCGCGAATCGTCAGGTCATTCTCTCGACGGGCAGCCAGGGTGAGCCCAACTCCGCGCTGGCCCTCATGGCCGCGGGCGAGCACAAGCACTTCGCCGTCGGCGAGGGCGACCTGGTGATCTTCTCGTCGCGGGTGATCCCCGGCAATGAGCGCGTGATCGGGCGCCTCATCAATGCGCTCCTGCGTCGCGGCGCCGAGGTGCTGTGGGAGGACGTGGCCTTCGTGCACGTGTCCGGCCACGCGAGCCAGGACGATCTCCGCCAGATGCTCGAGCTGACGAAGCCGCGCTACTTCATGCCCGTGCACGGCGAGTATCGCCACCTGCTCCAGCATGCGCGGCTCGCCGAGGACGCGGGGGTGCCGGCCGAGCGCATCTTCCTGATCGAGGACGGGCTCGGGCTCGAGCTGACGAAGTCCGGGGCGCGCGTGCTCGGCCCCTATCCCGCCGGGCGCGTGTTCGTGGACGGCAAGGGCATCGGGGACGTGGGCTCGGTGGTGCTCCGCGACCGCCAGCTCCTCGCCGAGGCCGGGATGGTGGTGGTGGCGCTGACCATTGACCGGGTGACGGGCTCGCTGGTCGCGGGACCCGAGATCGCCTCCCGCGGGTTCGTCTACATGAAGGAGTCCGATGAGCTGATGGCCGAGGTGAAGGAGGCCGTCCGCGAGGCGATCGCGCAACGTGAAGATCCCGAGGTCCTGGACCGCGAGCTGTTCGGCGCGCGCGTGCGGAGTGCGGTGCGACGCTTCATCAATCAGCGCTTCCAGCGCAAGCCCATCGTGATCCCCGTGATCATGGAAGTGTAGGGGCGGGAGGCCCACATGGCAGCCGGCAAGATCGTGGATGCGAGCGCCACCGACAGGGAGGCGCCGGGGCGTACCCCGTCGGCCGGCCGCCGCGACGCCGCGGCGGGCGAGGCACGGCGGCGCCACGCGAAGGAGCGGCGCAAGGCGAAGGGCGACGGCCGGTGGGTGCGCGAGGTGAAGGGCATCCTGGCCCTCGCACTGGCGGGCTTCGCCCTCGTGGCGCTCTATGCCTTCGATCCCATGCGCCATCCGCTCGATCAGTCGAGCCCCGGCGGGCCGGTGGGGCTCTGGCTCGGCTGGGCCGCGTTCTGGGCTTTCGGCTACGCGGGCTACGTGTTCCCGCTGCTGCTCATCCTCTACGGCGCGGGCGCCTTCGTGCGGGCGCCGCTCGCGCGGGGCTGGCCCGGCCTGGCGGGCCTCGTGCTGTTGCTCGTCAGCGTGACCGGCATGCTGGCACGCGCGTCGGACACGCTCACGGAGCTCCGCATCCACAAGGGGGGCATGCTCGGCTGGGCGGTGAACCAGGCGCTGAGCTTCTCGGTGGGCACCGTCGGCACCTGGATCATCCTGCTCGCCATCCTGCCCGTGGCCGCCCTCTTCATCACCCAGGCCTCGCTCCGCCGGGCCGGCCTCGCCCTCCGCGAGCGCTGGACCGCGTGGCGCTCCAAGGACCCTCTCCCCCAAACGGGGAGAGGGCAGGGTGAGGCGGAATTCGAGGGGCGCGACCTCGAACCTGTGCCCGAGCGCGCCTTCACCCCGCCGCCCCTCATCGTGAAGGAGCCGGCGAAGCCGAAATCCACGCTCGCCGAGAAGGGCCTGGCCTGGCAGGAGACGTTCGACTTCGGCTCGGGCGGCGCGCAGTCCTTCCAGCTCCCGCCGGTGGGCCTGCTGCAGGCCCCGCCCGCTTCCGCGCTGAACCGCACGCGCGAGGAGCTCGAGGCCAACGCGGCCACGCTCAAGAAGAAGCTCGCCGACTTCGGCGTGGACGGCCACATCGTGCAGGCGAGCCCCGGCCCCGTCATCACGTCCTACGAGTTCGAGCCCGCCGCGGGTGTGAAGGTGAGCCAGGTCGTGAATCTCTCCGACGACCTCGCGCTGGCCATGAAGGCGGCGGCGGTGCGCATCATCGGGCCCATCCCCGGGCGCGGCACGGTGGCGGTCGAGGTACCGAACCCCGAGTCGGCGACCGTCTACCTGCGCGAGATCCTCGTCTCGCCGGAGTTCGTCGAGACCAAGGGCCGCCTGCCCCTGGCTCTCGGCAAGGACACCACCGGCAACGCGATGGTGTCCGATCTCGCGAGCATGCCGCATCTGCTCATCGCGGGCTCCACCGGCAGCGGCAAGAGCGTGGGGCTCAACACCATGATCTGCTCGCTGCTCTACAAGGCCACGCCCGCGGACGTCCGCTTCTTGTTGATCGATCCCAAGCGGCTCGAGCTCGGCATCTACGAGGGCATCCCGCATCTCCTCGCCCCCGTCGTCACCGACGCCAAGGAAGCCGCGATGCGGCTCAAGTGGATCGTCGGCAAGATGGACGAGCGCTACAAGCAGCTCCAGGCCAAAGCGGTACGCAACATCGAAGGCTACAACAAGGAGGTCGGCCCGGAGGAGCGGCTGCCGTACTGGGTCGTGGTCGTCGACGAGCTGGCCGATCTCATGATGGTCTCGGCGGGTGAGGTGCAGAACTCGCTGGTGCGCCTGGCCCAGATCGCGCGCGCGGTCGGCATCCACTTGATCGTCGCCACCCAGCGCCCGTCGGTGGACGTGGTGACCGGGCTCATCAAGGCCAACTTCCCCACGCGCATCGCCTTCCAGGTCGCCTCCAAGGTCGATTCACGCACGGTCCTGGACGCCAACGGCGCCGAGCAGCTCCTCGGCAAGGGCGACATGATCTTCGTCCCGCCGGGGGCGTCGCGCCAGGTGCGCGTCCACGGCTCCTGGGTGTCGGACGGCGAGGTGAAGGCGATCTGCGAGTTCCTGCGCAAGCAGGGCTCGGCGGTGTACGAGAAGGTCGAGATGCCGGCCGCCGATCTCGAGGCCGGCGGAGGCGACGGCGAGGACCGCGACGACATCTACTGGGACGCGGTGAACCTCGTGATCGCTCAGCGGGCGGCGTCCATCTCCTTCCTCCAGCGGCGGCTCGGCCTCGGTTACCCCAAGGCCGCGCGCTTCATCGACATGATGGAGCAGGACCACATCATCGGACCGGGGCAGGGGGCCAAGCCGCGCGAGATCCTCGTGGGCCCCGAGTACCTGGCCAAGCACGGGCGATGAGGCGTCGCGCCTTCGTTGCCCTCGCGCTCGGCGCGGCGCTCGCCGCGGCGCCCGCCGCGGCGCCCGCGAGCGCCCAGACGCTCGACGAGGTCGTCGCGGGGGTCGAGGCCACCTACGGACGGATCAACGACCTCAAGGCCGAGTTCAGCCAGGTCTCCCACAACAAGAGCCTGGGCCAGGACATCAAGGCCGAGGGCACCGTCTATCTGAAGAAGGGCGGCAAGCTCCGCTGGGACTACAAGAGCCCCTCGCCGCAGCTGATCGTGTCCGACGGCGTGAATTTCTGGGTCTACACGCCCGAGCTGAACCAGGTGAACAAGGGCGAGGCGCCGAAAGCCCTCGCCGGCCCTGCCGGCTCATTCCTCGCCGGCCTCGGCAAGCTCCGCGAAGAGTTCTCCGTGCGCTTCCTCAATCCCTCGGCGAAGGTGGACGGCGCGGGGCGCCCCGTGCTCGACCTCACGCCCAAGAACCCCACGCCACTGCTCACGCGGCTCGTGCTGACAGTGGACCCCAAGGACTACATCGTCCGCCAGGCGGTGCTCTACGATCAGATCGGCAACACCGTGACGATGAGCTTCACGAAGGTCACGCCCAACAGCGGCCTCGCCGACAGCCTCTTCACCTTCGTCCCGCCCACGGGCGCCGCGGTGGTCCCGCTGAACCCGCGCTAGTCGAACCGCGGTAGAATGACGGTATGGCGGCCGAGAACAGCTTCGACATCGCGTGCAAGGTGGACATGCAGGAGGTCGCGAACGCCGTCAATCAGGCGAAGCGCGAGATCGAGACCCGCTACGACCTCAAGGGCTCGAAGAACGACATCACCCAGGAGAAGATGGACCTCGTCCTCTCCTCCGGGGACGAGATGAAGTTGAAGGCGGTGCTGGACATTCTCCAGTCCAAGCTCCATCGCCGCGGCGTGGATCTGAAGGCCCTGACCATCGGCGATCCGGAGAGCGCCGCCGGCGGCACCCTCAAGCAGAAGATCACGCTCCAGGACGGCATCCCGATGGAGAAGGCGAAGGAGATCGTGCGCCTCATCAAGGACTCCAAGATCAAGGTGCAGGCCTCGATCCAGGAGAAGCAGGTGCGCGTGGCGGGCAAGAACCGCGACGATCTCCAGGCCGTGATCGCGCTCGTGAAGGGGAAGGACTTGGGCGTCGCCCTCCAGTTCACGAACTACCGCTCGAACTAGCCCGACTCCGCCTCCTCCGCCTCCCCGCCCCGAATCGTCGGAATTCTTATCACAATTGGTGTCAGTTGCACCCTCCCGGGGTTACGACGGGCGTCAATCCACTTCTATCCACAGGGCCGACCGCACCTCGTACCCCAATGGATGGTCCAGGAACAGGTAGGAGTGGCTTTAGGGCGGAGCGACGCGACGGCTGGATGACAGCCCCCTGTAACCGAGACTTTACAGGTCAGAAGTGGGCTACTCGGGGCGTCGCGGGGAAAGCCCCGCAACTTCTGCGCCTTCCAGTGCTGGCACAGTGTGTGCCCCGGCGAGGGCCCGCACTTCATAAGGAGACCCATGACCATGAGATCGCTCAAAACAGCGGTAGCCGCCGTGGCAGTGCTTGGACTCCTCGTCGCCGCTGTCTCAGGCGCCTACGCGGGGGCCATCCACGATGCCGGGCTCTTCACGACCGTGTTGAACCGGAACGACGACGGCTCGGTGGGGCCCGTCAGCATTGGGTTCGGCATCAACTTCTTCGGGCTCAACAGTGGGAATCAGACCACGTTGTTCGTAAATAACAACGGCAACGTGACGTTCAACTCGGCGCTGTCGGAGTTCACGCCGTTCCCCCTGCTCACCACCAACGTGCCGATGATCGCGCCGTTCTTCGCCGACGTCGACACGCGGGCGGCGGGTAGTGACGTGGTGCGGTACGGTCAGGCCACGATCAACGGCCACTCGGTGTTTGGTGTGAACTGGATCAACGTCGGCTACTTCTTCGAACGCGACGAGCATCTCAATTCCTTCCAACTCATCATCACCGACCGCTCGGATACGGGCGCCGGCAACTTCGACTTCGAGTTCAACTACGACGCCATCACCTGGGAAACCGGCGAGGCGAGCGACGGTGACGCAAACGGCTTGGGTGGCGACTCGGCTCGGGCCGGCTGGTCGAACGGCAGCAACAAGAGCTTCGAGCTCGCCGGCTCGGCCATCAACGGCGCGCTCCTCGACACCAACTGCCCCAATGGCGCCACCGGCCTCACCTGCCACGACCTGAACAGCAGTATCCTCGGCCAGTACATCTTTTCCGTGCGCAACGGCGTGGTGATTCCGCCCCCCACCGGCGTGCCGGCCCCCGGGGCGCTCGTGCTCCTCGGCGCCGGGCTCCTCGGCGCGGGCACGACGGCGCTGCTGAGACGCCGCGCGAAGTAGCCGACCCGCTCACGGCGAATTCACTCGGGCGCCGGACGACCTCCGGCGCCCGCAGTCTATTCGCCCGCCCCCGGGGCCGCTCTGGTACGCTTGAGTGCGTGACGGTTCCCGCGCTTCTCGCGGCCCTCGTCGTCCTGGTCCTCACCGCGGGACCGGTGTGCGCGATCGTGCCCGATCCAGGAACGGGGGCCCCGCCCCTCCCGGCGCCCCCCGCCGCCTCGCCCTCCCTCACCGCGGTGATCGACGCCCTCAAGCGGGGCGACAGAGAGGCCGCCCTCAAGGGCGCGCGCGAGTTCACCAAGGCGCAGCCGGGCAACGCCACCGGCCAGGAGCTGCTCGGCGTCGCTGCGCAGGTCAACCGGCTGTACCGCGAGGCGGAGACCGCCTACACCGAGGCGCTGCGCCTCGAGCCGGGCCGTCTCCCGGTGATGGTGCGCCTCGGTCAGCTCGCGTTGGAGACCCGCGATCCCAAGAAGGCGGAAGGGTGGTTTCGCAAGGCGCTGACGGCGAATGCCGATCTCGCCGCCGCGCGCCGCGGCCTGGTCGTTGCTCTCCTCCGCCAGCGTCAGATCGGGTCCGCGCTCAACGAGGCGCGCGAGGCCATGCGCCGCGATCCCAAGGATCTCGACGCCAAGATCCTCCTCGCGCAGATCTACCACGACATGGGGCGGGCGACCGCGGCCGAAGCGGTGCTGGACGAGGCGCTGGCGGCGGCGCCGGATTCCGCCCAAGCGCTGCAGGTGCAGGGGCTGGTGAAGCTCGAGCTGGGCAAGGCCGACGAGGCGGAGAAGATCTTCGAGAAGGTGGTGCAGCAGGATCCCAAGTCGCTGAGCGCGCGCATGGGGCTGGCCATCGTGGAGCGGGCGCGGGGCCGGCTCGACGAGGCGGCCACCGAGATGGAGGCCATTGCGAAAGAGCGCCCCGACTCGCCGGTCACACACTTCGAGCTGGGGCGCACGCGCCTCATGCAGCGTCAGATCGAGCCCGCGATGCGGGCGTTCGATCGCGCCGAGCAGACGAGCCCAGATCCCGCGGTGACGCGGGCGCGCGCGGCGGGGCTGCTCGCGGCGGCCGGCGAGCGCGATCGCGCCATCGCCAAAGCCCAGGCCTCGCTGGCGTCCACCAACGCCGCGCCGCTGGCCCGCGCCGTGCTCGCGCGCCTCTATCTGGAGAAAGGCCAGCCCGACCTCGCCGAGCGCGAGCTCCAGGCCGCGGCGAAGGACGCGCCCCAGAGTGTCCCCGCGCGCCTGCAGCTCGCGCGCTTCTATCTGGCCCAGCGGCGGCCGGCGGATGCGGTCGCCGCCGCGCAGGAAGCGGAGAAGCTGGCGCCGAGGAGCCCCGAGCCGCTCGCCGTGCAGATCGACGCCTATATCGCCCAGGGCAAGGCGGACGACGCGGTGGCCACCGCCGCGCGCCTCCGCGCGCTGCAGGGCGACACCGCCTTCGCGTACACGCTCTACGGCGTCGTCAACGAGAAGGCGGGCCGCCCCGCCGACGCGCTCGCCGCCTATCAGACCGCGCTCGACAAGGAGCCGCATCAGCTCGCCGCGGCGCGCGCCCGGGCCAATCTCCTCGAGCGCCAGTCCCGCGTGCCTGAGGCGCGCGAGCTCCTCGAGGCCACCGCCCAAGGCCGCCCGCAATCCGTCGAGCCGCTCCTCGATCTGGCCCGGCTCGAGGAGCGCGCGGGGAATCCCTCCGGCGCGGTCGCCGCCTACCGTCGCGCGCTCGCCCGGGCGCCCGAGAACCCGGGCATCCTCAACAACCTTGCCTACCTCCTTGCCGGGGATCCGGCCACTAGCGCCGAGGCGGTTACGCTCGCCGAGAAGGCCCACGCGGCGGCGCCCAACAGCGCGGCGGTGGCGGATACCCTCGGCTGGGCGCTCTATCAGAAGGGCGACCTCGCGCGCGCGGAGGAGCTCCTGACCCGGGTGGCGAAGGCGGCGCCCGCGTCCGGCGAGGTGCGCTACCACCTCGGGATGGTGTACGCCAAGCAGGGCAAGAGCGAGGACGCGCGCCGCGAGCTCGAGGCTGCGATCAAGGCCGGCAAC
>DASTYT010000156.1 GCA_035764725.1 Candidatus Methylomirabilota bacterium
AAGCCCGACGACGTCGTCAAGGTGAGGTGAAATTCGTACTTCGGTGTTGACAGCCCCCGCTCTCGACGTTATGGTGAGGAAGGTTCATTCGCTCCTTTAATCCGGCCCTGAGAGGTCGGCAAGGAGAGGCCATGCTAGACCAGAAGACGATTGGCTGGACCCTAGGGCCCCTGAGTGGGGCCTTTTCCTTTTTCCGGATCACTATCAGCGGGGACCCCGACATGGCCCCCGGATTCACCGTCAGCGGGGGCCTAGAAATGGCCCCCGGATTCTCCATCAGCGGGGGCCCCGACATGGCCCCCGCTCTCCCCCATCGCACGGACCCTCAGAGAGGGGACTCTCGGTGAGCGTGGCGTACCGGGAGAAGGCGCAGGTGCTGGACGAGGGCGCGCTGGACCGGGCGCTCACCCGCATCGCCCACGAAATCGTCGAGCAGGCCGGCGGCGCGAAGGACATCGCGCTGGTCGGCATCAAGACGCGCGGCGTCACCCTCGGCCAGCGCATCGCTGGCAAGATCGCGGCCATCGAGGGGGGGCAGAAGCCCGCGGTCGGGGCGCTGGACATCACGCTCTACCGCGACGACCTCGGGCTCAAGGCCGAGCAGCCGGTCGTGCGCGGCACCGAGATCCCCTTCCCCATCAAGGGGCGCACGGTGGTGCTGGTCGACGACGTGCTCTTCACCGGCCGCACCATCCGCGCCGCCCTGGACGCCCTGATGGATCTCGGCCGGCCGCGGGTCATCCGCCTGGCTGTGCTGGTCGACCGCGGCCACCGCGAGCTGCCCATCCGTCCCGACTACATCGGCAAGAACCTGCCCACCAGTCGCCGGGAAACCGTCGCCGTGCTCCTGCGCGAGCACGACGGCACGGACCGTGTCGTCATCCAGGAGCCGTCCGAGGAGGGCGAGCCGCAGCCGAAAGGCGAGGCGAGTGAACATGGAAAGTCCCCCCGAGCGGAGCGAGGAGAGGGCTAGCCAATGACCTGGAAGCGCAAGGACCTCTTGAGCATGCAGGACCTCGAGGCGGCCGAGATCCGCGACGTGCTGGACACGGCGGAGTCCATGAAGGAGATCGCCACCCGCGAGATCAAGAAGGTGCCGACTCTTCGGGGTAAGACCGTGGTCAATCTCTTCTACGAGGCTTCCACCCGCACGCGGACGTCGTTCGAGATCGCCGGCAAGTGGCTCTCCGCCGACGTCATCAACTTCTCCGCCTCGGGCTCCAGCGCGGAGAAGGGCGAGAGCCTGCTCGACACCGCCAAGAACATCGAGGCGATGAGCCCCGACGTGGTGGTCGTCCGGCACAAGGCGTCCGGCGCGCCGGCCATGCTGGCCCGGAACCTCCGCTGCGCGGTGGTCAACGCGGGCGACGGCGCCCACGAGCATCCCACGCAGGCCCTGCTCGACCTCCTGACCATTCGGGAGAAGAAGGGTCATCTGGAAGGCCTCAACGTCACGATCGTGGGCGACGTGACGCATAGCCGCGTGGCGCGCTCGGACATCCACGGCATGAAAAAGATGGGCATCACGGTGACGGTGGCGGGCCCGCCCACCTTGATCCCCGCCGCCTGTCAGGAGCTGGGCGTGAAGGTGAGCCATCGCCTGGAGGAGGCGATCGCCCACACCGACGTCATCATGATGCTGCGCCTCCAGCACGAGCGCATGACGGCGGGCTTCATTCCATCGCTCCGCGAGTACTCGCGCGTGTGGGGCCTGTCGCCCGACAAGCTCAAGCACTGCCGCTCGGACGTGCTGATCATGCACCCGGGGCCGGTGAACCGCGGCGTGGAGCTCTCCCCCGAGGTGGCGGATGGGCCCTACTCGGTGATCCTCGATCAGGTGACCAACGGCGTGGCGGTGCACATGGCGGTGCTCTACCTGCTCGCGGGGAGCAAGGGCGCATGAGCCTCCTCATCAAGGGCGGGCGCGTGATCGATCCCTGGAACGGGGTGGACGCCGTCCAGGACGTGCTGGTGGCCGACGGCAAGATCGCCAAGGTGGCCGCAGGGCTCAAGGCGCCGGCGGGCGCGGCCGTCGTGGACGCCGCGGGCAAGGTGGTCTGCCCCGGCTTCATCGACATCCACGTGCATCTCCGGGAGCCGGGCTTCGAGTACAAGGAGACCATCGCCACGGGCACGCGCTCGGCTGCGGCGGGCGGCTTCACCGCGGTGGCCTGCATGGCCAACACCTTCCCAGTGAACGACAATCGCGCCGTCACCGACTACATCCTCGCCAAGGCCCGCGTGGAGGGCAGCGTGCGCGTCTACCCGATCGGCGCGGTCACGCGCGGGCTCAAGGGGGATGAGCTGGCCGAGATGGGCGAGCAGGCCGAGGCGGGCTGCGTGGCCTTCTCCGACGACGGCAAATGCGTCATGAACGCGGAAGTGTACCGGCGCGCCATGGAGTACGCCCTGCCCTTCGGCGTGCCCATCATCAGCCACGCGGAAGACTGCCACCTCGCCCACCGGGGCGTGATGAACGAGGGGCTCGTGTCGACCGAGCTGGGCCTGGCCGGTCAGCCCGCCGCCGCGGAGGACGTGATGGTGGCGCGCGACATCCTCCTCGCCGAGCTGACGGGGGCGCACGTGCACATCGCCCACATCTCCACGGCGGGCGCCGTCCGCATGGTACGGGAGGCCCGCGCGCGGGGCATCCGGGTGACCGCCGAGGTGACGCCGCATCACCTGGTGATGACCGACGGAGCGGTGCGTGACTACGATGTCAACACCAAGATGGCGCCGCCGCTCCGCGGCAAGCGCGACCTCGAGGCCTGCCTGGAGGCGCTGACCGACGGGACCATCGACTGCGTGGCCACCGATCACGCGCCCCACGCCCTCTCCGACAAGGAGGGCGAGTTCGCCGAGGCCGCCAACGGCGTGGTCGGGCTCGAGACGGCGGTGCCCGTCCTGCTCGACCGCCTGGTGCGCCAGGGCCGGCTCGACCTCCCGACGCTGGTCGCGCGTTTCACCTCGGGACCCGCGCGCCTGCTGAACCTCCCGGGCGGTCGGCTCTCGGTGGGCGCGCCGGCGGATATCACGGTGCTCGATCTCGAGCACGCGTGGACGGTGGAGCCGCGGCATCTGCTCTCGCGCAGCAAGAACACCCCGTTCGCGGGTTGGTCGGGCACGGGCGCGCCGGTGCTGGCCCTGGTCGGCGGCAAGCCCGCGCTGCCGAGCTATCCCCTGACGATTCCCGGAGGCGCCGCGTGAGCTCGCCCGCGCTACTGGTCCTGGCCGACGGCCGCGCGTTCCGCGGCGAGTCCTGCGGCGCCGGCGGCGAGGCGCATGGCGAGGTCGTGTTCAACACCGCCATGTCGGGCTATCAGGAGATCCTCACCGATCCGTCCTATCGCGGCCAGCTCGTCTGCATGACCTATCCCCTGATCGGCAACTACGGCATCAACCCGGAGGACGTGGAGTCGCGGCGGCCGTGGCTGGGCGGCTTCATCGTGAAGGAGGCCTGCCCCTATCCCTCGAACTGGCGGGGGCGCATGACGCTCGACGCCTACATGCGCGAGCACGACATCGTGGGGATACAGGGCATCGACACCCGCGCGCTCACGCGGCATCTGCGCGACCGCGGCGCGCAGGAAGGCATCATCTCCACCGTGGAGACGGACGCGCGGCGGCTGGCGGACCGGGCGCGCGCGCTCCCCGGCCTCACCGGGCGCGATCTCGTGAGCGAGGTCACGGTAGCCGTGCCGCACGGGTGGAGCGAGGGGGACTGGGACATCAAGAGGGGCTACCGGCCGCCGGCGAACTCCCGGTTCCGTGTGGTGGCATTCGACTCCGGGATCAAGAGCAACATCCTACGGCGGCTGGCCACGCTGGGCTGCGCGCTGGACGTGGTGCCGGCCCACACGCCGGTGGAAGCGGTGCTGGAACGGAAGCCCCACGGCGTCTTCCTCTCCAATGGGCCCGGCGATCCCGAGGCGGTGGCGTATCTCGTCGGCACGGTACGGCACCTCATCGGCAAGGTGCCGATCTTCGGCATCTGCCTGGGCAATCAGATTCTCGGCCTCGCCGCCGGCGGGCGCACCTACAAGCTCAAGTTCGGGCACCACGGCGCCAATCACCCGGTCAAGGAGCTGAGCACCGGGCGCGTGGAGATCACCTCGCAGAATCACGGCTTCGCGGTGGATCCCGCGTCCGTGGCCGCGGCCGGCTTCATCGAGAGCCATGTCAATCTCAACGACGGGACGTCAGAAGGCATGTGCCACCGCGAGCTGCCGGTGTTCTCCGTCCAGTACCACCCGGAAGCGTCGCCGGGACCGCATGACGCGGACTACCTGTTCGATCGGTTCGTCACGCTGATGGAAGGAGGTCCTGCTCCGTGCCCAAGTATTTGATCTCGTACCGCAAGACCGAGGAAGCCGGGCAGAAGCCCGAGTGGACCAGCTTCACGACCGAGAGTGATGCCACCATGGAAGCCCACGCCGTGCGCGAGCGGGTCGAGAAGCGCATGAGCGTGCTCGGCGAGAAGCTCTGGGGCGCTGGCGAGGTGGCCTGGGTGGGCGCCGGCCGCCTGGACGACGTACTCTACAAGCGCGAGGAGGCCGCACCCGAGATCTCCATTATCTACGGGCTCGTCCAGGACTAAGAGCGCCGCGTGCCCAAGCGCACCGACATCAAGAGGATCCTCCTGATCGGGTCGGGGCCGATCGTCATCGGCCAGGCCTGCGAGTTCGACTACTCGGGGACCCAGGCCTGCAAGGCCCTGCGGGAAGAGGGCTTCGAGGTCATCCTCGTCAACTCGAATCCCGCGACGATCATGACGGATCCCGAAATGGCGGACCGCACGTACGTGGAGCCGCTCACCCCGGAGTTCGTGGCGCGCGTCATCGCGCGGGAGCGCCCGGACGCGCTCCTGCCCACGGTCGGGGGGCAGACCGCGCTGAACCTCGCGGTGGCGCTGGCCGAGGACGGCACGCTCGAGCGCCACGGCGTCGAGCTGATCGGCGCCAAGATCCCTGCGATCAAAACCGCCGAGGACCGGAACCTGTTCGGCGCGGCCATGGCCCGCATCGGGCTCGAGATGCCGGCGGGCTTCTACGCGAAGACCCCGGAGGACGCCCTGCGCGGCATGCGCGAGCGGAAGATGGATTTCCCGCTGATCATCCGCCCGTCCTTCACCCTGGGCGGCACCGGCGGATCGATCGCCTATCACCCCGAGGAGCTGGAGGCGGCGGTCAAGTGGGGCCTCCAGCAGAGCCCGGTGCAGCAAGTGCTCGTCGAGGAGTCGGTGATCGGCTGGAAGGAGTACGAGCTCGAGGTCATGCGCGACCTCGCCGACAACGTCGTCATCATCTGCTCGATCGAAAACTTCGACCCGATGGGCGTGCACACCGGCGACTCCATCACCGTGGCGCCCGCCCAGACCTTGACCGACAAGGAATATCAGCGGATGCGCGACGCCGCCCTCGCGATCATCCGCGAGATCGGCGTCGAGACGGGCGGCTCCAACATTCAGTTCGGGGTGAACCCGGCCGACGGCCGCATGGTCGTGATCGAGATGAACCCGCGCGTCTCGCGCTCCTCCGCGCTGGCCTCCAAGGCCACCGGCTTCCCCATTGCGAAGATCGCGGCCAAGCTGGCGGTGGGCTACACCCTGGACGAGCTCCGGAACGACATTACGCGGGAGACACCGGCCTGCTTCGAGCCCGCCATCGACTACTGCGTGGTCAAGTTCCCGCGCTGGGCGTTCGAGAAGTTCCCCGAGTCGGACGAGACCCTCACCACCCAGATGAAGTCGGTGGGGGAGGTCATGGCCATCGGGCGCACGTTCAAGGAGGCGCTGGGCAAGGCCGTGCGCTCGCTCGAGCAGGACCGCTGGGGCCTCACCCTCGAGCGCCCCATCCCCGATCTCGAGGCCCTCCGCCAGAAGATCCGCATCCCCAACGCCGAGCGCTGCTTCGCGATCGCCGAGGCGTATCGGCGCGGCCTGGGCACGGAGGAGCTGCACGCCCTGTCCGGCATCGATCCGTGGTTCCTCGACAACATGCGCGAGGTCGTGGAGCTGGAGCTCCGGATCACGGACGCCGGCCTGGGCGACGCGGGCACCCTGCGCCGGGCCAAGCAGATGGGCTTCTCCGACCGGCGCATCGCCCAGCTCACCGGCAGCACCGAGGACGAAGCGCGCCAGGCGCGGCTCCTCGCGGGCATCCGCCCCGTGTACAAGATGGTCGACACCTGCGCGGCGGAGTTCGAGGCCCATACGCCCTACCTCTACTCGACCTACGAGGAGGAGGACGAAGCGCCGCCGACCGCGCGGGACAAGGTGGTGATCCTGGGCAGCGGGCCCAACCGCATCGGCCAGGGCATCGAGTTCGACTACGCCTGCGTCCACGCCGCCTTCGCGCTGAAGGAGGTCGGGGTCGAGGCGATCATGGTCAACTGCAACCCCGAAACCGTCTCCACCGACTACGACACGTCCGACCGGCTCTATTTCGAGCCCCTCACTTTCGAGGACGTGATGAACATCGTGGAGCGCGAGAAGCCCCGTGGGGTCATCGTGCAGTTCGGGGGACAAACACCCTTGAAGCTGGTAGTCCCGCTGCAGCGCGCCGGCGTGCCCATCCTCGGCACGCCGTCCGACGCCATCGACCGCGCCGAGGACCGCAAGCGCTTCGCGGCGCTGCTCGAGAAGCTCGGGCTGGCCCAGGCCCCCGGCGCCACCGCCCGCTCCTACGACGAGGCGGCGACGATCGCCGCCAACATCGGCTACCCCGCCCTGGTGCGCCCCTCGTACGTGCTGGGGGGACGCGCCATGCAGATCGTCTACGACGCCGACGACCTCCGCACCTACATGACGGAGGCCGTGCGCGTGAGCCCCGAGCATCCGATCCTCGTGGACAAGTTCCTCGAGGACGCGCTCGAGATCGACGTGGATGCGATCAGCGACGGTGAACGCGTGGTTGTGGGCGGGGTCATGGAGCACGTGGAGAAGGCCGGCATCCACTCCGGCGACTCGGCCTGCGCGCTGCCCCCCTACTCTCTGGGCGACGACCAGATCGCCACGATCAAGCGCCAGACGCGGGCCCTCGCCCTCGAGCTGGGCGTGATCGGGCTCCTGAACATCCAGTTCGCCATCAAGAACGAGACGGTCTACGTGCTCGAGGTGAACCCGCGCGCCTCCCGCACCGTGCCGTTCGTCTCGAAGGCCATCGGCGTGCCCCTGGCCAAGCTCGCCACCAAGATCATGCTGGGACGCCGCCTCACCGACCTGGGCTTCGCCGAGGAGCGCGAGCCCGAGCACATCGCCATCAAGGAGGCGGTGTTCCCGTTCGTGAAGTTTCCCGGCACCGACGTGGTCCTGGGCCCCGAGATGAAGTCCACCGGCGAGGTCATGGGCATCGACCGCGACTTCCGCAAGGCGTACGTGAAGTCCCAGCTCGCCGCGGGTTCCCCGCTCCCTACATCTGGGAAGGTGTTCGTCTCGGTGAAGAATCGCGACAAGCGCGCGGCCATGGGCATCGCCCGCCGCCTGGTCGAGATGGGCTTCACCTTGGTCGCCACCGCGGGCACCGCCAAGCTCCTCGCGCTCCAGGGCATGACAGTGGAGCCCGTGCACAAGGTGGGCGAGGGCTATCGCCCCAACATCGTGGATCTCATGAAGCGCGGCGAGATCGCGCTCGTCTTCAACACGCCCGAGGACGGCCGCGCGCGGAAGGACTCGTCCGTCCTCCGCCGCACCGCGGTCATGCTCAACATCCCCTACTACACGACTGTGGACGGCGCCCAGGCGGCCATCGGCGGCATCGAGGCCTTGCTCAAGGGCGAGATCGCCGTCCAGAGCCTGCAGGAGTACCATGCCGCCGCGCGAAGCTAGAGACCGGGTCTTCGTCGCCCTCGACGTCGAGAGCCTCTCCGCCGCCGAGGCGATGATGGACCGCCTCGACGGCGTGGTCACCCGCTACAAGGTGGGCAATCAGCTCTTCACCGCCGCCGGGCCGGCCGCGGTGGACGCTGTGCAAAAGCGCGGCGCCGAGGTGTTCCTCGATCTGAAGTTCCACGACATCCCCAACACGGTGGCGGGCGCGGCGCGCGAGGCCGCGCGCATGGGCGTGCTCATGTTCAACGTGCACGCCTCGGGCGGCCGCACCATGATGAAGGCCGCCGCGGACGGGGCCGCCGCGGCGGCGCGCGAGCTCAAGGTGCGCCGGCCGCTGGCCATCGCAGTCACGGTGCTCACGAGCCTGGATCGCGCAGCGCTACAGCGCGAGCTGGGCGTGGCCGCCTCGGTAGAGGGCCACGTGCTGCGGCTCTGTGACCTCGCCCGCGAGGCGGGGCTGGACGGCTGCGTGGCGTCGCCGCAGGAGATCGCGTCCATCCGCAACGGCCTCGGGCGCGACTGGGTGATCGTGACGCCCGGCGTGCGGCCGGCGGGCGCCGAGCTGGGGGATCAGGTGCGCGTGGCCACCCCCGGGGCCGCCGCGCGCGCGGGCGCGCATTTCCTCGTGGTGGGTCGCCCCATCACGGGCGCGCCCGAGCCGGCGCGCGCCGCCGAGGCGATCTTTGCGGAGATGGCCGCCGAGGGACGCGCGTGAGCCCGACCGTCACCCATCGCGACCTCATCCAGCGCCTGTTCGAGATCGGCGCCCTCCGCTTCGGCGAATTCACGCTGAAGTCCGGCATCCGCTCGCCGTTCTACGTCGATCTCCGCGTCGTCGTTTCGCACCCGGACGTACTCTCACGCATCGGCGCGCTCCTCGCCGAGGCGGTGGGCCACTGCAAGGTGGATCGGATCGCGGGCATCCCCTACGCCGGCCTGCCCCTGGCGGTGGCGGCGAGCCTGGCCGGCGGCTTCCCCCTCGTGTATCCGCGCCGAGAGGAGAAGGGCCACGGCACCCGCAAGCGCATCGAGGGCACATTCGCGCCGGGCGAGCGCGTGGTAGTGATCGACGACATCATCACGGACGGCGCCAGCAAGTTCGAGGCGATCGAGCCCCTGGAGGAGGCCGGACTCGTGGTGAAGGATCTCGTGATCCTGATCGACCGCGAGCAGGGCGGCGCCGGGCGGCTGGCCGCCCGGGGCTACACGCTTCACGCCGTGCTCACCATCACCCAGTGCTTCGACGAGCTGGCGCGGGTGGGGCTCGTGGAGCCGACGGTGATCGAGGCCTCGCGTCAGTTCGTCCGGGACACACGGTTCGCGTGATGGTCACGCCCACGGACGGCGTGGGCGAGATGCTGCTCGATCCCGACGCGATTCGCGCCGAGGTCACGCGCCTCGGCGCCCAGATCACCGCGGACTATGCCGGCAAGAAGCCGCACCTCGTGGGCGTGCTCAAGGGGGCGGCGGTGTTCGTGGCCGATCTGATCCGGGCCATCGATCTGCCCGCCTCGCTCGACTTCATCTCGATCGTGCCCTACGCAGAGGCCAGCCGGTCCGGCGTTGTCCGCATCCGCAAGGATCTGGACGATCCTATCGAGGGCAAGGACGTGATCGTGGTCGAGGGGGTCTGCGCGAGCGGGCTCAGCCTGTCCTACCTCCTGCGGAACTTCGAGACCCGCCAGCCCGCATCCATCCGCGTGTGCGCGCTCCTCGTCAAGCAGCGGACGCGGCCGGTGGAGATCAAGCTCGACTACGTCGGGCGCGAGATCGCCGACGCCTTCGTGGTGGGCTACGGCCTGGACGCGGGCGAGCGTCACCGGAACCTCCCCTACATCGCGCGCCTGCCCTAGCCTCCCCCTAACCCTGCGCCCGGCCGGCCAGCGGCACACCGACCTTCAACACGTCACGCTGGGCGCCGAGCCAGCGAACGCCGGGGCCGGGGGCGAGCGCGGCGTCGTGCAGGAGCGCGGCTCGGCGGGCTAGCGAGCGCCCGCGGGCGGAGGCTGGAAGCCGTACTTGGCGAGCACGGCCTGCCCCTGCCGGCTCGCCAGGAGGTCGAGATAAGCCTGGGCGAGCGCCGGCTGCTTCGCGGCCGCCACCACCGCGCCAGGATAGACCACCGGGCGATAGGTGTCCTCCGGCGGCCGGAAGGCTTCCTTCACCCCCTGGGCCCGCGACGCCGTGTCGGTGGTGTAGACGAATCCCGCATCCACCTCGCCGCGCGCCACGTAGTCCAGCGCCTGACGCACGTTCTCCGAGAACACCAGCTTGGACTGGAGCCGGTCCCAGAGCCCCATCTTGCGCAGGCTCTCCTCCGCGTACTGGCCCGCGGGCACGGTCTTCGGCTGGCCGATCACCACGCGAGTGACGCGCGCCCCGAGGAGATCCTCCGCCTTCACGACGTCGACCTTGGAATCGGTCGGCTTGACCACGGCGAGCACGTTCCGAGCGAAGGCTTTGCGGCTGGAGACGACGATCAGGTTCTGCTTCTCCAGCTCGTCCATCTGTCGCGTAGCCGCCGAGAGGAAGAGGTCGACGGGCGCGCCCGCCTCGATCTGCTTTTGCAGATCGCCGGAGGCGCCGAAGTTGTAGCGTAGGGTCACGCCCGGCCGGCCGGCCGCGAACTGGCGGCCCAGGTCCTCGACGGCGTCCTTCAGGCTGATGGCGACGGATAGGGTGACTTCCTGGGCAAGCGCAGCGGTGGCGGTGAGGACCACCAAGACGAGCGAGACGGCGAACCGTCGCAGGAGGGACATGGCGCGTATGGTACGCAGCGGCCCCCGGCGGTTCAAACTGCTCGGCCGAGCATGTTGGCAGAAAGACCGCCGCGCCGGCGGACCCGTGGGAGACCGCCGGCGCGGCGACGTGAAGGGCGCGGGCTAGCCCTGCTGGTAACCCATCACGGCCTTGATCTCCAGGAACTCCTCGAAACCGTACTTGCCCCACTCGCGGCCGTTGCCGGACTGCTTGTAGCCGCCGAAGGGCGCGGCCATGTCACCCGGCGCGCCGTTGAGCGCGATCTGTCCGGCCCGCAGCTCCGAAGCCACGCGGCGCGCATGCGCGAGATCGCCGGACTGCACGTAGCCGGCGAGGCCGTACACGGTGTCGTTGGCCAGCTCCACCACCTGCTCTTCCGTCTGGTACGGCAGGATCGAGAGCACGGGACCGAAGATCTCTTCCCGGGCGATGGTCATCTCGGGCTTCACGTCGGCGAACACGGTCGGCTTGACGTAGTAGCCCTTCTGGAAGCCCTCGGGCCGACCCGGCCCGCCGGTGACGAGGGTCGCGCCCTCCTTCACCCCGGCCTCGATGAGGCGCTGGATCTTGTTGAACTGGGTCTCGCTGACCACGGGCCCGATGATGGTGTCGCTGCCGTCAGGCGGCCCGACCTTGACCGTCTCCGCCGTCTCGCGCGCCACCTTCACTGCGTCCGCGTGCTGGTCGGCGGGCACGAACATGCGCGTGGGCGCGTTGCACGACTGCCCGCTGTTGCGGAAGCAGCTCTTCACGCCCTCGCTCACCGCCTTCTTGAGGTCGGCATCAGGGAGGATGATGTTGGCCGACTTCCCGCCCAGCTCTTGGTGCACGCGCTTCACGGTGTCCGCCGCCGCCTTCGCCACGAGGATGCCGGCGCGGGTGGAGCCCGTGAAGGACACGAGATCAACGCCGGGGTGCGACGCGATGGCCTGGCCCACGGTGGGCCCGTCGCCGTTGACGAGGTTGAACACGCCCTTGGGCACGCCGGCGGCGTCGAGCACCTCGGCAAACACGATCGCGTTGAGCGGCGCGATCTCGCTGGGCTTGAGCACCATGGTGCAGCCGGCGGCCAGCGCGGGCGCCACCTTGCACATGATCTGGTTGATGGGCCAGTTCCACGGGGTGATGAAGCCGCAGACGCCGATGGGCTCGCGGATGATCATCGTGCGCCCCTCGAGCTTCTCGAACTCGTAGTCCTTGAGCACGGTCATCATCTGGTTCAGATGCCCGAGGCCGGTGGCCGCCTGGGCCTTGGTGGCGAGCCAGGCCGGCGCGCCCATCTCGAGGGAGATGGCCTTGGCGATGTCGTCGTAGCGCGCCTTGTAGGCGTCGATGATGCGTTGGAGCAGCGCCAGGCGCTCCGCCTTCGACGTGCGCGAGTAGGCGGGAAACGCGGCCCGCGCCGCCCTCACCGCGCGATCCACGTCCTTGGCGGAGCCTAGGCTGATCGTGGCCACCGGCTCCTCGGTCGCGGGATTGATGACATCCAGCGTGCGCGGCTCCACGGGATCGACCCAGGCACCATCGATGTAGAACTTCTGATCATGGCTGCTGCGCATGACTGCCGTCTCCTTCCTTGCCCGTCCCGGGGACGGGCCCTCGTGATCGTCCAGCGAACGGCGCGAGGTGGGTGACCCACCCCGCCACGAGCTAGCGTATCATCGTCGTCATGCCCACGCCGGTGCGGCGGCTCGGCGGCCTCGTCATGGCGGCCTTCACGCTGCTCGCGGCGACCGCCGGTCCCGTCGCCGCCGCCGACGAGGTCGTGCTCTACGGCGCGGGCAGCCTCCGCGAAGCCATGACCCAGATCGGCCGAGACTTCCAGCAGCGCGGCGGCCCGCCGGTGCGCATGGAGTTCGGCCCGTCAGGCATGATGCGCGAGCGCATCGAGGCCCGCGAGAAGGTCGACCTCTTCGCCTCCGCGGACATGGGCCATCCGCTGCGGCTCGAGCGACAGGGCCACGCGGTCGCGGTCGCCGTGTTCGCGCGCAACACCGTCTGCGCGTTCTCCACCGCCCGCACGAGCCTCACCACCGCCGGCCTGCTCGATGGCCTGCTCGACCCGATGATCAAGCTCGGCACCGCGGCGCCGAACGCGGACCCGCTGGGCGACTACACGGCCCAGCTGTTCAAGAAGGCGGAAGCGGTGAAGGCGGGCAGCGAGGCCGTGCTGACCGGCAAGGCGCGCATCCTCATCGGCGGAGGCCTGCCGGTGCCCGCCGGTCAGGATCCGGTCGCCGCGGCCCTCAACGAGCGCACCGTGGACGTCTTTCTCGCCTATTGCTCCGCCCGGGGCCGGCTGGACCGGCAGGTCGCGGGGCTCACGGTGACCGCGCTGCCCGAGTCGCTTCGCGTGGGGCCGGAGTATGGGATCGCGCTCCTGAAGGGCGCGCGGCCGTATGCCGCGGGCCTGATGCTCTACATCCTCTCCACCGGCGGCCAGGCGACGCTGGAGCGCTTCGGCTTCGCGCCGGTCGGCCTACCCACGCCGTAGCGCGCTAGACGCCCAGCCAGCGCGCCTTGGTCGCCTCGTCCCGCGCGAGCGCGTCGGTCGGGCCCTCGTGGACGATGCGCCCCTTGCTCATGAGATAGACACGGTCGGCCACGGCCAGCGCGAACGCGAGGTTCTGCTCCACCAGGAGGATCGACGCGCCCGCGGCTCTGAGCTCGCCCAACACCCGCGCCATATCCCGCACGAGCACCGGGGCCAGTCCTTCGGAGGGCTCGTCCATCAGCAGGAGGTCGGGATTCCCCACCAGCGCGCGCCCGGTGGCGAGCATGCTCTGCTCGCCGCCGGAGAGCTTGCCGCCGCGGTGGCGGAGCCGCTCGCGGAGACGCGGGAAGAGGCCCAGCACGCGCAGCGCGTCCCAGCCGCGCGCACCCGGGCGCGCCCCGACGTGGAGATGCTCGCGCACCTCGAGCGAGGGGAAGAGCCGCCGCCCCTGCGGCACGAGACGGATGCCGCGAGCGGCGATGGAGTGGGCGGGGAGGCGCGTGATGTCTTCCTGCCGGTAGCGCACGACTCCGGATCGGGCGGGCGTGAGGCCGCAGATGGCGCGGATCAGCGTGGTCTTGCCCACGCCGTTCCGGCCGAGCAGCGCCACGATCTCGCCCTCGCCCACACGCAGCGAGACGCCCTGGATGATGCGCGAGTCGCCGTAGGCGACCTCGAGATCGTCCAGCTCAAGCATGCGGGGTGCCGAGATAGATCTCGGCCACGCGCGGATCCTTGCGGATCTCGTCGGGCGTGCCGCCGGCCAGCACTCGCCCGTGATGTAGCACGAGCACGCGGTCGGCGAGATCGAGCGCCACGTCCATGTCGTGCTCGATGAAGAGCAGGGTGAGATCGCGGGGCAGGCGGCGGATGGTCGCCGCCACCTGCGCGGTCTCCGCGGGCGAGAGCCCGGCCGTCGGCTCGTCGAGGAGCAGCACACGCGAGCCCGCGGCGAGCGCGAGGATCAGCTCGACTTGCCGCTGCTCGCCGTAGGAGAGGAGGCGGGTGGTTACGTCGCGCCGCTCCGCAAGGCCCCATTCCGTGAGGAGGGCGAGCGCGCGGGCGCGGAGATGGGGGAACGCGGTCTGCGGGCGGAGCAGGGCGAAGCGCGCGGGGTCGGCCCCCTGCACCGCCAGCAGCACGCTGTCGAGCACGCTGAGATTCGGGAACAGCGTGGTGATCTGGAAGGTCCGCCCGAGCCCTCGCTGGGCGCGCGCGTGAGGACCCAGCCGCGTCACGTCTTCGCCGTGGAGACGGATGCGCCCGCGCGCGGGGCGAAGGAGACCGGTAATGGCGTTGAACAGGGTCGTCTTGCCCGCCCCGTTCGGCCCGAGGATGACGAGGCGCTCGCCCGGCCGCACGTCGAGTGTGACGTCGTCAAGCGCGCGCAGGCCACCGAAGTCGTGGCCGAGCCCCAGGACCTCGAGCGCGCTCATGCCGCCTGGGCCTTCCGCCGCCGCAGGAGGCCCACCAGGCCTTCGGGGACGAAGAGCGTCACCGCCACGTAGACCAGGCCCAGGACGAGCAGCCATCGCTGCGTGTAGGCGCTCACCGCGTTCTCGAGATAGACGATGACGGCGCTGCCCAGGACCGGGCCGAGCAGGGTGCCAGCCCCCCCCAGGATCACCATGATGAGCGCCGCGGCGGAGAAGACGATGGAGAGGTATGCGGGGCTCACGAAGCCGTTGTAGTAGACGAAGAGATTGCCGGCGAGACCCGCGAAGAGCCCGGCCAGCACGAACGCCACGTACTTGTAGCGCCACGTGTCGTAGCCGAGCACCTCCATGCGGCGGGCGCTCTCGCGAATGCCCACGAGCGCGCGCCCGAACGGCGAGCGCGTCACCAGCGCGAGCGCGGCCATGCTGGCCACGAAGCAGATCAGCACCAGGTAGTAGAAGCGTCGCCCGTCGGCCAGGCTCACGGGCAGGCCCTCCGCCGGCCGCGGGATGCCGGGCAGGCCATCGTCGCCGCCGGTGAGCCGGCGCCAGCCGAAGGCGATGCCCCACAGCACCTGGGCCAGGGCCAGCGTGATCATGAGCAGATACGAGCCCTCGGCACGGAGGGCGAGCAGCCCGAACAGCGCCGCCGCCACCGCCGCGGCGGCGAGGCCGCAGGCCATGTCTACCCAGAAGTTGTTCCAGACGCGCACGGCGAGGAGCCCCACGGTGTAGGCGCCCACCCCGAAGTAGGCGGCGTGCCCCAGGGAGGGCAGGCCCGCGTAGCCCAGCGAGAGGTTCAGGCCCATGGCGAAGATGGCAAAGATCAGCATCTTGGTGAGGAGATCGACCTGATAGCTCGACAGCGCGAGGGGCAGTACCGCCAGCGCCCCCACCGCCGCGCCCGCGCGCACGATCATCGCGCGCCGAAGAGGCCGGTCGGACGCACGGCGAGGATCAGGGCCATCGGCGCGAAGATCGTGAACATCGCGAGCTCGGGGAAGCGCGCCTTGCCGAAGGTGTCGAGCAGGCCCACGAGGAGCGCGCCCACGAAGGCGCCCTTGAGGCTCCCGAGCCCGCCGATGATCACGACCACGAAGGCCAGGAGCAGGATCTCGAAGTCCGCGCCGGGGTACACACCGAGCATGGGCCCGCCGATGATGCCGCCCAGCGCGGCGAGCGCGGCGCCCAGGGCGAAGACCACCGTCGAGAGGACGGAGACGTTGATGCCAGTGGTGCGCGCGATCTCCGCGTCGTCGATGGCGGCACGGATCATGGCCCCCAGCCGGGTGTGCTCCTGGAGGAGCCACAGGGCCACGCCCACCGTGGCGCCCACGCCGATCACGAAGAGCCGGTAGGCAGGAAAGAAGAACGTCCCTACCTGCACCGCGCCCGAGAGGGCGTCCGGCCGCGGCAAGGTCTGCGGCGTCCCGCCCCAGTACCAGAGGCAGAGGTCGCCGAGGATCAGGAGCATGCCGAAGGTGAGCAGCGCCTGCGGCAGCTCCGCCCGTGGCACGCGGCGCAGGAGCACACGCTCCATGAAGACGCCCACCGCCGTCACCACCGCCACGCCCGCGAGCGCGGCGAGGAGCAGGCTCTCGGTCGCGCGCGCCACCGACAGCGCGGTGTAGGCGCCGAGCACATAGTAGGAGCCGTGGGCGAGGTTCAGGATGCGCATGAGCCCGTAGATCAGCGAGAGGCCGGCGGCGAGCAAGAATAGCAGCATGCCGAACGACACGCCGTTGAGGATCTGGATGACGTAGAAGCTCATGCGCCCGGCGACGTTCCGCGGGGGTCAGACGCGGGCGCGCCGGAGGCGGCGCCCGGCACTACTTGTTCCACCAGCCCCAGGTCGACTCCTGCGACACCGAGGGGATCCGGTCGACCACCGCGTTCACGATGCGGCTCCCCTGTTTCTCGGTGCGCGTGACCAGGATGGGCGCGATCACCTGCCGATAGGCGTCGAACTGCACACTGCCGCGCGGGAGCTTGAGCTTGGGCAGGGCCGTGCGCAAGGCTTCGCGCACGCGGTCGCGATTGGAGAGATCGCCCTTGAGGCTCTCGAGCGCCTCCGCGATCAGCATGGCGGTGTCCCACCCGCCCTCGCTGTAGCGGCTGGGCCACACCTTGTAGGCGGCCTCGTAGTCGCGCACAAACGCGCGGTTCTCCGGATTGTCGACCGCCGCGCTGTAACCGTGCATGGTGAGGATGCCGAGCGCGGCGTCGCCGATGGCGGGGAGGACGGTGTCATCGGTGAGCACGCCGTGCCCGGTGAGGGGCATGCGCGCGGCGAGGCCGTACTCCTTGTACTGTTTCACGAAGCGGATGGCGTCGGCGCCCGCGAACCAGGCGTACACCGCGTCGGCCTGGAGGGAGCCCGCCTGGGCCAGATACGGCGCGAAGTCCGGCGTGTTGAGTGGCGCGTAGATCTCCTTCACGATCTCCCCGCCGGCCGCCTTGAAGCCCGCCATGAAGGCCTCCACGGCGTGTCGTCCCGCCACGAAGTCGGTGGCCATCACGATGACCTTGCGATACTTCGTGTGCTTGATCATCCACGCGCCCATCGGATAGTTCGACTGGTCGGTGGTCTCGGCGAGGCGGAAGATGCTGGGGGAGGCCTGCTGGGGCGAGGTGAGCACACGGGTGAATGCCACCGGCACCACCAGCGGCGTGGCCTGCTCGTGGACGTAGTTGCGAACCGCGAGGGCGACCACGCTCGACACCGGCCCGACCAGGAAGTCGGCGCGGTCCCGCTCCACCAGCTTCTTGACCTTGGTGATCCCCACGTCGGGCTTGGCCTCGTCGTCCTCCTTGAGGAGCTGGATCTCGCGCCCGCCCGCGCGGCCGCCGATCTTCTTGAGGTAGAGCTCCATCCCGTTGGTGACGTCCGTGCCCTGCACCGAGAGGACGCCGGTGTACGGCAGGAAGAGGCCCACCTTCACGGGTGGCGCCTGGGCGAGCGCGGCGGCGGGGGCCGTCGCGGCCGAGACGCACAGGAGGAGGCAGAGCAGTCGGACCATGGTCGATCTCCTCTCCGCGGAATGGGAGGTCCGGCTCACGCCGGGAGCGTATCACACGCGCGCAGGCTAGCCTTGACGTCGGAGCTTCGGGTCCCAGGCGTCACGCAGGGTGTCCCCGAAGAGGTTGAACGCGAGCACAGCGAGGCTGATGGCCAGCCCCGGAAAGATGGCCAGCCACGGCGCCTGCTCCATGAACGCCCTCCCGGTGCTGCTGAGCATGAGTCCCCAGGATGGGATGGGCGGCTGCGTTCCGAGGCCCAGGAAGGACAGCGTGGCCTCGATGAGGATGGCATTGCCGAGCCAGATGGAGGCAATGATGAGAATGGGCGCGGTGACGTTGGGCAAGATGTGGCGGGTCAGGATGGCGAGGTGCTGGCAGCCGAGGGCCTGCGCCGCCTCGACGTAGCGGTTCTGCTTGGCGGAGAGCACCGCCCCCCGCACGATGCGCGAGTTGCCGGGGATGATCACGATGGCGATCGCGATCATTGCGTTGGTCGTGTTCGGGGTCAGCACGGACACGATGGCCAGCGCCAGGACGAGGCCGGGAATCGCCTGCACCGCGTCCATCACCCGTTGGAGGACGAGGTCCACCCGTCCCTCCCAGTAGCCCGACATGAGCCCGATGATCATGCCGGCCACCGTCCCGATGCCCACCGCGAGCAGCCCGACCCACAGCGAGATGCGGCTGCCGTGGATGATGCGGCTCAGCACGTCGCGGCCGATATCGTCGGTGCCGAAGAGGTGCGCGCGGCTGGGCGGCGCGAGGCGGATCTCCGGATGCGTCTCCAGGGGATCGTAGGGCGCGAGCACGTTGGCGAAGAGCGCGGTGAGGACGAGGAACACGATGAGGGCGGCGGAGGCGGCCCCCAGCGGCTTGCGCCGCAGGACCGTCCAGAGCGCCCGCGTGCGTCCGATCGAGGCCGGCGCTTCGAGGAGCGCGAGCGCCGGCGTGGCCATGGCGGCGGCCGAGGCGGCGGAGCGCTCACCGTTCACGGGCGGGCCTCGGGCTCACTGGTAGCGGATGCGGGGATCCAGCCACGCGTAGGTCAGGTCCACCACGAGATTGAGGGCGACCAGCGCGCCCGCCACCAGCATCACGTTGGTCTGCACCACCGGGTAATCGCGGTAGAGGATGGCTTCCACGGTGAGGCGGCCCATGCCGGGCAGCGCGAAGATGGTCTCGATCACCACTGCGCCCGCGAGCAGCACGCCGAGCTGCCCGCCGATCACCGTCACCACCGGGATCAGCGCGTTCTTGAGCGCGTGCTTGTATACCACGATGCGGCCGGCCAGTCCCTTGGCCCACGCGGTGCGCACGTAGTCCTCGCGGAGCACCTCCAGCACGGTGGAGCGTGTCATCCGCATGGTCGCGGCGGAGAGGCGGTAGCCCAGCACCGCCGCGGGAAGCAGGAATTGCTGGAGGTTCCGCCACGGCGAGTCCCAGAGGCTCGCATACCCGATGGGCGGGATCCAGTGGAACCAGATCGCCGCGAACGTGATGACGAGGGTGCCAAGCCAGAAATCCGGGAACGACAGGCCTGTCACCGCGACCATCCGGCCGGCATAGTCCGAGATGGAGTCCTGGCGGGTGGCCGAGATCACGCCGAGGGGTACCGCGATGACAACCCCGAGGATCATGGCGAGCGCGGTCAGCTCGAGGGTGACGGGAATGGCCTTGCCCAAGCTCACCGCGATGGGCTCGCCCGTCAGCAGTGAGTCGCCCGGCCGGAGGCTCACCATCTGCCAGAGCCAGAGGCCGTACTGCTGGTAGTACGGGAGATCGAGGCGGAGATCCTTACGGACCTTCGCGAGCTCCTTTTCCCCGATGTTACCCGACTCCCCCATGAGCACGGTGAGGGCGTCGCCGGGCATGACGCGCATGAGGCCGAACACGATGAGCGAGGACAGTAACAGCACGGGCACGGCGAGCAGCAGCCGCCGTAGCACGTATTTGTACATGGGACCGCGTCGTCTCCGCTCCTCGCCCTACTTGTCGAGCCAAGTCCGCGCGATGTGCGGCGATCCGTAGCTGTCGGTGCGGCGCAGCGCGATCGACGCGAGGTTGCGCACTTGCGGCTGGGCCACGATGAAGCCGTTGTCATATGGCATCCAAAGCCGCGCCACCTGATCGAACTCGCGGTCCACGATCTTCTTGGTGATCACCCGCTGTTCCTTGGGATCCGGAGTCTGGCGCAGCTTGACGGTCAGCTCGTCGATCTGCGGGTCGTTCACCCGGAAGAAGTTCTTGGTCGACTTGGAGTGCATGTACTGGTAGGTCCGCTCGTCGACGCCGACGGCATGGCCCGACTGGAAACCCCAACACAGCCCCTCCCACTTAGATTCCACATAGCGGCCGTAGTACGTCGTGTAGTCGAGCTTGGTGATCTTGACGTCGATGTTCAGGTTCTTCTTGAGCTCCGCCTGCACGAGCTGCACCTGCGACGTCATCTGCGGCCAATACTCGTAGTAGAAGAGAGTCGTCGAGAACCCGTTGGGATGCCCGGCCTCGGCGAGGAGCTTCTTCGCCTCCGCCGGCTTGTACTGCCACCACGGGCCGAACTGAGCCGCCGTCGGTGCCTTGTCCTGATAGTAGATGTAGGGCACCCCCCAACCAAGGATGCCGTGGCCCTCGAATACCGTATCCACCTGCTTCTGGCGGTCGATCGCCATGGAGAGGGCGCGGCGCACCCGGACATCATTGAACGGCGGCTTGTCCTGCGACATGGCCAGACCGAAGAACACCGCAGAATTGTGATAGGCCTGAACCACGGCGCCCGGGTTCGTCTTGCGAATCGCTTCCACCTCGGAGGGGCTGGCCATCCAGACGAAGTCAGCCTGTCCGGCACGGAAGGCGGCCTTGCGGGTGGCGTCGTCCGGTGTCATGAGGATGATGTACTCGTCCAGATATGGACGACCCTTGTCCCAGTAGTCGGGGTTGCGCTGCAGCACGGCCCTCACCTTGCGTGTGTGCTCTTTCAGGACGAAGGGCCCAGTTCCGATGAGGCGCTTCTTGAGGTCGCCATCCTCCTCGAGCACCTCGCGCGCGAAGACTATCGAAATGGGCTCCGCGAGGGCGTGGGCCACGAACACGTTGGGCGTCTGCATGTGCAGGCGCACCGTGTACTTGTCAGGCGTCTCGATGCCCTCGATCTCCTTGAAGTTGAACGTCTGCACGCCTTCCTTGGCGTATGCCTCGAAGCAGTACTTGATGTCCGCGGACGTGAGCTCGCGGCCGTTCAAGGGGGCCACGTTCTGCCACTTCACCCCCTGACGCAGTTTGAAGGTCCACACGCGGTGATCAGGGCTCGCCGACCAGGACTCGGCGAGATCGCCCTTCAGGCTCATGTCGCCGGCGCCGCTGGCCTCGTCGGGGAAAGCGTAGCGGACGAGCCGATTGCTGGTCAGCCCGGCGAACTGGTACAGACCGACCGACTGGGTCAGCCGCGGATCGAGCACGGGCGGATCCCAGGCCGACGCACGGGTCAGCGTGCCGCCGCGCTTGGGAGGCTTCGTGCTCGCCGGAATCCACTCCGGATAGGGGGATGTTGCTTGTGCTGACGCCTTGGAGATAGGGCGGCTGAGCGCGAGCGCGCCCAAGCCCACGGCAGTTCCGCCCGCGCGGCGAAGGAAGTGCCGGCGGCTTAGTGCATTGTGAGTACCTTTCGGGTTCTGTGTCGACATCCTGGCTCTCCTTCCTGATCCGGTGCGGCGAGTAGCGAGCCTCGCGAGACATTCCCGGAGCGGACCGAGCGAACGGAGCGGACAGAACGTGCGTCAGAAGACGAGTGTTGGGGGAAACTCCCACGGTGTGGGAGCGTTGTCAAGCGGGGCGGAACTCCTCGCCGGAAATGGCGTACTGCCGCATCTTCACGTGGAGGGTCTTGTAGTCGGTCTTGAGCAGGCGCGCCGCCGCGCTCTTGTTGCCGCGGCTCGCGCGCAGCGCCTCGCGGATCGCCTGCTGCTCCGCCTCCGCGGCGCCCAGGTCGGCGAGCTCGCGCAGCGAGAGCCCGCCCGGCGCGTGGCGCGGCGCGGGCGCGTCGGGCTTGCGCCCGCGCGGCCAGAGATGGTCAGGCTCCACGATGTCGTCGCAGCGCAGCACTGCGCGCCGGATGACGTCGCGCAGCTCGCGGGCATTGCCGGGCCACGCGTGGGCGAGCAGAAGCTGCCACGCCGCCTCGGAGATCGCGCGGAGAGGCCGGCCGCGCTCCATCGCCATCTCCTCGGCGAAGCGGTTGGCGAGCGCCATGATGTCCTCGCGGCGCTCCCGCAGCGGCGGCACCGGGACGCGGCTCTCGGCGAGGAGCTGGACGAGATCCTGACGAAGCCGCCCCGCCCGCACCTCGTGGTCGACGGGCGCGCGGGACGCGGCGATCACGCGCACGTCGATCGGGACCGCGCGCGTTCCGCCCACCGGCTGCACCCGCCGCTCGCGGAGCGCGCGGAAGAGGCGCGACTGGATCGCCGCGGGCAGTGCGGCCACGTCGTCGAGGAAGAGCGTGCCGCGGTCCGCGCGCTGGAGCTGGCCGTCGCGGCTGCGGTCGGCTCCCGGCACGGCGCCCCTCTCGTAGCCGAATAGCTCGGTCTCCACCGAGGACTCCGCCACCGCGGCGCAGTCGAGGGTGACGAACGGACGATCGTGGCGGGCGCTCTGCTGGTGAATGACCCGCGCGATCAGCTCCTTGCCGGTGCCGGGCTCGCCCTCGATGACCACGTGGCCGCTGGCCGCCGCGGCCTCGAGTCCCGTGGCGATCACCTTGGAGACCGCCGCGCTCGGCCCCATGAGCGCCCGAAGCGATCCCACCGGACCCGTCTGGGTCTCCAGCTCCTCCACGCGCGCGACGAGACGGCGATGCTCGAGGGCGCGCTGCACGGTGAGGGCCAGCTCGTCCTTCACGAAGGGCTTGGTGAGGTAGTCGTAGGCCCCGAGGCGCATGGCCTGGACGGCCTTGGGGATCTCGACGAAGGCGGTGAGGATGATGACGCAGGCGAGCGGATCGACCTGCCGGATCTCGGGGAGGGCCTCGAGGCCCCCCTTCTGCGGCATCATGAGATCCAGCAGCACCACCGCGGGGTGCTCGCGGCGATAGGCCTCCACCGCTTCGGAGCCGTCGGCGACGCTGACGACGCGCATGCCTTCGGCCGTGAAGATATCCTCTAGGAGCGAGCGCATCTCTGGCTCGTCGTCCACGACGAGCAGGGTGGCCCCCGCCGCGTCCCGCATACCCCTACCCTACCGCAATGGGGGCGGAACCGCCTCTGTTCTGGCGGCCCCGCCCCCGGGGGGCTTCGGTCAGGCCTTCTGCTTGATGGCCTGGAGGACGCGGTCGGGCTGTATCGGCATCTGCCGAACTCTCGCGCCGGTGGCGGCGAAGATGGCGTTGGAGAGCGCCGGCCCGATGGTGGTCGCGCCGGGCTCCCCCACGCCGGTGGGATACTCGCTGCTCTGGACGACGTGCACCTCGACCACGTCGGGCACCTCGTTCATCCGCAGGACCTGGTACGTGTCGAAGTTCTTCTGCTCCAGCGCGCCCTTGGCGACGGTGCCCTTCTCCTTGGTCGCGTTGGAAAGGCCGAAGAGGAGCGATCCCTCCACCTGGGAGCGCACGCCGTCCGGGTTGACGACGATGCCGCAGTCCACCGCACAGATGATCTTCTCGACCTTGACGTTGCCGGTTGCGGGATCGACCTTGGCCTGGATCGCGGTGGCGGTCCAGGTGGGCGTCTTCTTCTCCTGCGCGGACACGCAGGCCACCCCGATGCCGGTATTGGCCGGGAGCTGCGTCTTGCCGATGCCCGCGCGCTCCGCCACGATCTTCAGCACGTTGGCGAGGCGGGGGGCGCCGGCGAGCATGTCGAGACGATACTTCACGGGATCGACCTTGTTGAGATTGGCCAGCTCGTCCACGAACGTCTCGACGGCGAAGAACGTGTAGTTGGGCGCGACCGCCCGCACGTAGCCGACCGAGATGCCGGTCTCCACCGGCACCGCCCGCACGGTCTGGTTGGGGACGTCGTAGACGTGGTCAGCGCCGTTCAGCGCGAACTGGTCGAGGCCCTTCTTGTCGACGAAGTCCGGCCCCCACCGCTTGCCGGGATGGGAGGCCACCAGCGTGTTCTCCCACGCCACGAGCTTGCCGTCGCCGCCGAGGCCGGCCCTGACGACCTGCAGCGTGGCCGACCGATAGAAGTCGCGCCGGATATCTTCCTCGCGGGACCGGATGAGCTTGATCG